>JAPWUH010000045.1 GCA_028275645.1 Caldivirga sp. | reverse complement strand
GTAGCCGCATTGCCTGCAGGTTAACTTAAGCGTCACCTTCTTGGTGACCTTGTAGAACGTCTTCTGCCTGGGCTTCCTGGTTGATCCATAGCCGAGGAGCTTCCTATCATACCTCCTCTGCCCCTCTGACAGCGTCCTCCTCTTACCTGAAGTGTACTGGGTCACCGTGTGTTCGGTGTACGTCCTGCACCTTGGGCAATAGGTCCTAATTACCCTAGGTATCTTCATGCTAACCGCCGCTTTAACTGCCTATTTTAAGCTTTTCCAGAGTCAAGCGACTCAAGAACCCTCCTCCTGGTCTCCTCGCTAACCTTCAATTGGCCTGAGGCAACCTTAAGCATGAGCCTGTACCTCCACATCTTATCGTCAGGGGAGTACCTGGGTGGGTGTGGGTTTGTTAATGGACCCCCGCAGTAAGGGCACTTATCCTTCCTCAGGGTGTATCTACCGCACCTGAGGCACTTCATCATCACGGACCTAACCATGGTTAACACTCACTGGCTCCTTGAAACGGAGGCCTCACCCCCGTTTGCCTTAGCCTCACTGACTATGAGGCTGCTTAACCTCCCGAAGGCCTCCTCAACCCGCTTAGGGTCGTCGCCTGTTATTTCAATTCTGTACCTTGGCGGGCCTATTGTGTATATCCTGGCCGTTACCCCCAGCTTCCCGGCCTCGTTTAGTGCCTCCTCAAGTATCTTCTTAATGTACTCCACCCCATTTGGCTTGAGGTTTATTATCCTCACCACCCCCACTATGGTTACCTTGGGTGGTTCAATTCTCTCCTTAGCGATCTTGGTGATTTCATCTATTAACTCCCTCCTAACCCCAAGCTTAACCAGTGGGTCAACGTTACCCTTAGCCGCCTCCTCAAACACAGAGTAAAGGTCCCCGTAGTACTCGATTATGCTCCAGCCGGCCTCCTCCATGAGCCTATTCACATCCGTACCCATCCTCTGGGCGACTATCTCAAGGAGCTTAATGGCCCTTAGGTTCCTCTTCCACTCATTGAACTTCCTCTCCCTCTCCTCATCCTTAACCCTCCTCAGTGATAGGTCTATTAACCCCCTCCTTGGGTCAACCCTCATAACCTTGAACACAGACTTAGAACCCACCTTCAAATAGTCCTTAATGTTCCTGAACCAGGACTGGAGAATCTCATTAATGGGTACGTACGCCTCCACCCCACCGTACTCGTCCAGGGTTATGTAGGCCCCATGCTCCTCAATCCTCTTAACCGTTCCAACCACAAGTTCACCAACCTCGGGGTACTGCCTCCTGTAGAACCTAACAGCCGTGGCCTGCTGACCCTGCGCACTCCTCTTACCCACGTTACTCATAGCCAACCCTTACAATGCCCCTCTACTCTTATAAACTTTAACCTTTATCAACCCCAGCGCCGTAACAGCCTGGGCTGAGTGTGTTACTGCTTGTCATGGGTAGTGTATTAGATATACTTGATCAGCTTCAACGATCGGTAGGCCATAGACCACGTTAAACCCTCTCCTAAGCCTAGGCGGCGTTAGGTGTATGAACAATTCCCTGAGCCTAGGTGGTTCATTGAAGTCGGCAGTCACGTTGGCGTATATTGATGCTGAGTCCAGTTCACTAATCCTACTGATCAACCTGGAGTCGTCTATGTGCGGGATTATATTCAACCTACGCCTCAACGCATCATCAACATCGTTAACCTCGCCAATGGGTACAATCAACCTCACACCACTTCTACGCAGGAATGAAACCAAGTCAATGTAATTACGTAGCCACCTAGCCTGCCCCCTAGGCAGTATAATCGCCCTAACGCACCTACCCCCACTCACCAAGTCACCTATAAACTGGGGTATTAGGAACACGGCGTAATCAACCCCCTCCCTGCAATCCACGTTAAACGGCGCGGTGAGCACTAGGTTAACTACGCCCACACGTTGGGTTAACGGGTATTAACCTATAAATCAATAACCCACGGTAGGAATGATAACCCCACCCTGGGCGGGTGGGGTTGGCTTAAAGGGGGCGGGTTTACCGGGCGGGGCATGCTACTAATGGCCAGGATCTTAATAAGCTTTTCACAATGCAATAGTTAGTATTCAATCTAGCACTAAGGGTAGAATCGAAACGAGGTCAAATGTTAAAGGGTTAGGAAAGAGGTATGAAGTATATGAAACCATAACGGTTGCACAGATATGCTTTTAAAATAAGGCAGCGGTTAATTTTAAGCGTAATGAGGTATGGAGATTCCGAGTGAGTTGTTGAAGGCTGCTGAGGATAGGGGTATAGACGTAGTTGACCTGATAATAAACGCCATCGGTGACCCTGAAGAAGGTGCTAGGTTGAGGATTCAACTTGCTGAGAAATTTCTGAGAGAGGCTGAGGAATACTTAAACAAAGGTGACCTTGTGCAGGCATCGGAGAAGGCGTATAAGGTGGCTGAGGAGGTGGTTAAGGCATTGGCTGAGGTGCATGGCCTCGAGGAGTATAGGAGGGCTCTGAGGGAGGGCAGATGGTACACCTATGAGTTATCCTCAGCATCAATAAAGTTGTCAAAGACGTTGGGTGAATGGGTGCTTAGGGGTTGGGAGGCTGGCTACGAGTTGCATGTATGGGGGTTTCATGAGGCTAAGTATGGGAGGGAGGAGGTGGAGGTCTTGGTTGGGATAGTGAGGGAGATGTTTGAGAAGGCTAAGGGTACGTTGGCGGGTAAAGCATATCAAACCTAGTTACTTACTCGGTATAAAGCCTGAATACCGCAGTAGTTTAACCTGTTTTTACAAGCCCTCGGTAATTAATGCTTAACCTTTAACCGAATCCGGGTCCTTTAGGCCGTGCCCGGTCAACACCAGTATGGTTAATTCACCACTATCCACCACACCCTCCCTGAGTAGCTTTAGGTATGCGGCGTATGTTGATGCGCTGGCTGGTTCAACAAAGACGCCACGCCTGGCTAACCTATCCCTGGCCCTCATTATCTCATCATCACTGACCGTCACTACTAGGCCGTTGGTGGTTTTAACAGCCTTAATGGCCTTAAGCCAGTTGACGGGTTTACCAATCCTTATAGCTGAGGCTATGGTCCTTGGGGCGTTGACCTCTATTAACGAGTCTGCTCCCCTCCGCCACGTCTCGTAGAGCGGCGCAGCCCCCTCTGCCTGGACTCCTATCATCCTGGGTAGCCTATCTATTAAGCCGGCCTGCATTAACTCCCAGAAGCCCTTCCATATTGCGTATATGTTGCCTGCGTTACCCACAGGCACAATTACGTTGTCAGGTACCTTAACCTCCTCGTAGATCTCGTAGGCTATGCTCTTCTGCCCCTCAAGCCTCCAAACGTTGATTGAGTTAAGGGAGTATGCCTTACCAGACCTGAACATTTCAAGGGCCTCGGTTAGGGCATCGTCGAAGTAGCCCTCAACACCCATTATACTTGCACCATGCACAATGGACTGTATCAACTTACCCCTAGCCACCTTACCGTTAGGCAGCAGTACTATTGGCCTTAAGCCAGCCCTAGCCCCATACGCCGAGACTGAGGCCGCGGTGTTACCGGTGGAGGCCACCACGACGCTGTGCACACCCATTGACTTGGCTAAACTAACCCCCACGGCCATCCCCCTATCCTTAAAGGAGCCCGTTGGGTTGAGCCCCTCAAACTTACCGTAAAGGCCCTTACCAACCTTAATTAACGGTGTCCCACCCTCATTGAGCGTTACCCTTACCCTTGGCCTAGGGAGGAGCTTCACGTAGGACCAAACCCCCAGCCTCCTCCTATACCTTAACCTAACATCCTTCGGCAACTCAGCTAACACGGCCTCCATTAGCGAGCCGCATCTTGGGCATGTGAAGTTGATTGGGCTTGGCTCGGTCTCGTAACCACACCTTGGGCATTTAAACACGTACCCCCCTATGCCTAGTCTGTTTCCGCCACAATCCCACCTATCCCGGTGGTTATGCCTTACCTGGTTTATAAGTATTACCGGCAATATACAGGTGTGGGGAGAAGGGAAAAACTCATGTTTTTACACATTAACCGAGATTTAACCCTCTATTACTTAATCGGTAGCTTATTTTTAAGCATTACGCTATGGTAGTGGTATGATTATTTTACTAATATTAGTAAATAATCTCTGTAATATTTATGTTAAATTTATTTATATTAGTAAACAATCATCATCTCTTGCCCTTGAGCATCTAAAGGCGCCGTTTTATTAGTGTCCAGGTTAAGGGCTTGAGACCATGGTTTTCAACCTACTTAGGGATGAATTAAGGCAAGCAATCTTAGCTATGCTGGATAGGTTAAGGCGCTTAGGGATGCATCATTAGTAGTTGCTTCAGGTAGGCTACTTGACTTGGCCAATAGATCAGTGAATCTTAGTAACGTCAAGTACCTTATAATATTAACGAGGTTAATATGACGCTTGGCATGGGGTTCATCAATGATATCAACACCATATCCAGCCTAGCTGGTGATAGGAGATAAACCCATGCAGTGACTGCTACATTACCCATGAGTGTTAGGGATGCCATTAATAAAACCCTAGTGACCCTAGTGAATCCATTCATAATACGCATGAGGGTGTTCACCGGTGCAAATTGCCCATGATTAAGTAACTAGCTTACATAACGGATGGCTCATGAAGAAGTAGGTATACGTTAGCCAGAGGAATGGTAATGGGTGGTAAATACTATATCACAAACACTAGGGGGAGGGTGTAATAGGCTGTATACCCAACTGCGCAACGACGGGTTAAGGGTAATGCCGCTTCACGATGGATTAAGACAAGAGGTAAGGGAAAGGATGCAGGTCTAAGGGAATGAGAGGTATCACCCTAGTCTCCACCGACCTAGTCTCAAGGGGACCTTGACATCATTGACGTCAACTTAGCTGTGAACTTCAACGCCTCGAGGGATCCTGAAACGTACATACATAGGATTGGTAGGACGGCTGGGTTAAGTAATAAGGGTAAGGCCATTACCTTAACAACAAGGGGTGAGTTAAGGATCCTGGATGAGGCCGCTAGGCTAACATGCGTAGACTACACCATAGTTAATGATTAAAGGAAAGGCATAGGGTATTAATTAATTAAGATACGGGAACGCTAAAATACACTAATAGGTGGGTTAGGGTAATGGGCCCGTAGCTCAGCCTGGATTAGAGCGGCGGCCTCCGGAGCCGTAGGACCCGGGTTCAAATCCCGGCGGGCCCGCCAGGGAATGACCTTAACTCTCATTCTTACCGTTCTATTCCTACTCACCATGCATACTATCATGAACCACCGTGCATACTGGCATTGCGTAACAGTACCGGTATGCATGTGGTAGTTACCTGTGGTTAATTAAATAAGTTTAACAGCATAGTCTATTAAAAGCATTTACCTTAAAAATGTTTCACTTAAAAACAGGAACAGACATTTTACATTTCAACAATCCAACATTTCGCTTTCGCAAAACAAACGAAAAATCCACATAAAGAAGCAGTTGAAAAAGTTGAAAATTTTAAATTTAAAAATTTATTTTGAAAACTAGATGTATGTTTTCTGCTGTGAGGGTTAGTGTTGGCTTTCTCTCGCTGGCGTTCTGCCACTCCCAGTCTAAGTCGTACTTGAACCCCATGTTTATTAGGTAGGGTATGATTGGTATTAGCCACCTTGAGGGTAGGGTCTCAACTTCATCAGAGTACTTTCTCTTGTTCACTAAGGCTCTGGCTGCGTATCCGATGGCTATGCGGGTTCTCATGAACTTAGGGTCATTGCGGTTCAATTCACTGACTTCACTTAACTTCTTAACCATAAGAATGGGGTCAGGCTTCAAACCTGGCCCGAGTATGGAGGAATCAGCACTCTTTTCCTTATTGTACTTCTCTACCTCCTCCTCAATAGGCATTATAGCATCTAATACATCGATGCCATTCTCGTATGCAAAGCCAGGTGCAATTAGTACAACCTGAGGGTACTCCTTAACAATATTCACTCCTTTGAACTCGTGTTTCAAGAACTCGACTAATGCATGCTCCATGCAGCCCCAGCCCTTATCAGTGAGCCTGAGCCTATTCACGTCGACGAGGCCCTTACCCCTCATTATGCTTACGTCCTTCTGAGCCCTGTTAATTGACCAAAGCCTCTCAAGCGGCCAAAAGTAGTCGCTCCAAAATCCGTCCTCGGCGTCAAGGCCTAGGAACCAGGCCATGTAGACTGTTATGAAGCCCCTGACGTAGCCCCTGGCATACTCAACGCAATCCTCGGCGCCACTGCCCCTACCACCATCACATGTAACACGCCTGCTAACCACAGTTGCATAACGCACCAGTTACCCCTTTAAGCTTTTCGTTTACAGATCAACCGTAGAAAATTCACGTAAAACTTACAGAAATTCACAATGCGTAGCCATGTGGTTTTACAGCAATGCTTATCAGCCACCGTGCCGAAGGGTGGCTTGGGTGACGGGTAGGTATGTCCACGTCCATCTTCGTGTCCACAAAGACTATACCGTTAGGGAAGAGGAAGATAACTAGGTCAGGTGATAGGTACTACATAATACTGCCCAGTGAGTTGAACGACCTGTGGCGCCAGTTGTGGGAGACCAGGGCAGAGTTGAACGTCCTCATTGAAGTTGCAAACCTAAGAGTTGTTCAGCATGACGCAAGGGTGGTGTCCAATGAGCCTTAACCTGACTGTAACGGCAACGATACTGGGCCTGGCCAAGCGCCCAGGCTCAACCAGAGACGGCAGAGTCGTTGTAAGCCTCAACGTAACTATTGGAAGCAACCAATATGAGTTAAACATTGTAACTAAGCCCGGCCAGGGCATTGAGGACGCCTTAAACTACCTGGCAGAGGCAGGGTATCTAACCAAGGACGGTAATGTGTTCACGGTTAAGGTGCCAACGTGGGCAGTGTCGAAGGCTAAGGGCAACATCATCTGGGTGCATGTTGAGGACTTTGAGAGGTTGAAGGGTGCCGTGTAAAGGAGGGGTGAGGTGGTGTGGGTATGGAGGAGGGCAACTTAACCATAGAAGACTTGCTGAAACCAAAGACATTACTTACGTATTTTGCTGGCTATTGCTTGGGCAGGCCACTGAATTTAGAGCCACTGCTCAGTCTTCGTGATTACTGCAAGGTCCTGGTCCAGTACGACAAGTGGTGGGACAGGACGGCAATAGCACGGGAAAAGCATGACCGCTTAATGAGGGAGCTTAGACACTTAATGACGCAGTACATATTCTGCTTTGAGGAGCCCCGCTACCCAGAGAGCACATGCAAAAGGCTAAGGGAGAATCTTGAGGCCTACGTCAGAGGCGCACGGAAGCTGAAGGCAAGGGTTGAGGAGCTAATCAAGGAGGGTGAAAAACTCGAAGTGAGGAGGAGGAACTTCGAGCACTTGATGTGGAGGCTGTCCTGGATGAGGGGCAACTTATCGTGGGCTATTGAGGAGGCGTCGAAACTCATGGCGAGAGGTGAGGTTAGGGAAGCCGCACAGTGAAGTTGAGGAAATTGGCTAACCGGCAAGGACCAACCCCAGGCTCAACCCAAGCCAACTCAAAACCACCCCCGATGGTGACGGGGTGTGGGAAACCACCCCGCACCACGGGAGAGGTGGCACCCACGCCAACGCCCAAGGACGCTGACAAACAGGAGTCTAATAAACCTAACCCAGTAACACAGGAACTACTGGCACAACTAGGACTACCAACACAACCAACTGGGTGTGCAGCGGATTCTACTGGTGGTGTTACTGTTGGTTGCGGACGTGCAGGTGACGTCGCTAACCAACACTCTGAAGGCGTTGCGGGTGTTGGTTCCGCAAGTCAAACTGATGTTGTTAACCAACAGTTAGCTGCACCAGCAGAAGCAACAGCACAGCCGGGTGGGGGTGGTAGTGTGGTTGTTGACTGCCGTTATTGCCCTGGTGGTTGTTGTGGTGGGTTGAGTGGTCGTCGTTTGCCTAAGAAGGTTGTGGAGTTGATTCAGTTGGTTGAGGAGAAGCTTGGGCTTCGTTATGAGTGTCAAGTAATTAACAAGTATCCTGAGTTGTTTTGTAGGCGCATTGGTCGTCGTGGGCATGGGTTGAGTAGGGTTAAGGAGCTTGAGCGGTTGCTTAGTAGGGAGGGGGAGTATAAGGCTAGTTACGTGCTTGATAGGCTTAGGGAGTGCCTTAATGATGCTGTTTGTTGGCGTTATTTGCGGCTTGGTGTTGAGGGTTGGTTCCGTGTCGTCCACCTGCTTGCTAACCGTGAGCCGGGTGACGTTGAGGCTTACTTCTCTGGGCTTGTCAGGGGGCTTGGGTTCAGCGGCGTGGTTGAGTTTGCCCGTTACCTGAGGTTGATTGACCAGGGTCTTGTTGACTTCAACTACGTTA
>JAPWUH010000044.1 GCA_028275645.1 Caldivirga sp. | reverse complement strand
ATACCTAAACGGTAGGTTGATAGGTAGGTATTACCCAAGAGGCTCACAGTCAAGGTTCTACCTACCTGAACCATACCTAACAGGTGAAAACGAGTTAACAATAATGGCTACCCCAGCCGAAGAGGGCGCGACGCTGAACGTAGTAATTAGGCCATATATGCTGACCAAGATTATCCAACTAAGACCTTAAAACGCATACGTATGGTATCACTCAAGTTTATCTTCACCACTCTTAGCCGTTTGAGGCTCAATGCATAGCATCACCAGTACCCTGAGAGCCTCAACCCTGCCGAGTGGATCCTCAGTTAACCTCCTCTCAGCCATGGAAACAATATCAGCATCGTTAAGGCATTGAAGGGCTATGAGTAGTAGGTGGCCACTTAGCCTCCTCCTGGCTATGGCCCTAGCCTCTTTAACTATACTCTCAATGTCCACTTAGCGATGCGTGAATTGTTACTTAATTTAGCTTACAGTTAAGTTGAGGTTATGATAAGTAACTTAACCCTACTTGGTGAGGGAATTTAAACTGGGTAAGTAGCTCTTGGTTTTGCGTCATTAGCTAATAGCCCCCTTAGGTACCTTAAGTATAGTGGCAATATTTCATCACCCGGCTCAAGCTCAGGGTGCCACTTCTTCTCCCACTCCACGGAGAGGTAGCCATTGTAACCTATGCTTTTCAAGTAATCCACAACCTTCCTAATTGGAACCAGGCCCTCTGGATCATCAGGTCTCGTGTAGCGTATCTTACCACCTATCCTCTTGAAGTTCTTAACGTGAACGTGCCTAATCCTTCCCTTTATAAGCTCAAGAACAGTGTCAAGGTTCTCCCCAGCCGCGACCACATTGGCGAAGTCGAGTAATACACCCACATCCTCGTCTAGGTCCTTCATCAACTTACCTAAGTTAGCCGCCTTAACCCAGTCGTCGTGGGTTTCCATCAGTATCAAGACCCCGTTATCATTGGCGAATTTAACCAGTCTGTTGAGTGAGTCAACTATTCTTCTAGCCGCCTTATCAATGTCATCAATGACCCTGCCGCCGTAAACCCTAACCCCTGGGGCATCTAGTTCACGGGCAATTAATATTAGGGTCCTCAACACCTCCTCATTTCTAGCCCTCTCCTTATCATCAGGCATCGAGAATGATGCATAGCCCGCTAGGTCACTTAACTTAACCCCCGAGGACTTTATCAACTCCAATTCAGGCTTGGGCACGGGGTAGATTGGCCTTAGGTGTTGTCCATCATCGGCAACCCTCAGCTCTAAGCCATCATAGCCGAACCTCTTAACCCTCTCAAGCACCTCGCTCAGGGTTAACTCTGGGTAGGCTAGGCTGGTGAACGCTATCTTCATATCACGTACACCTGGTTTAGGGGTAACTTAATGACCTGGTTGGTGTTTGATGACAGGTATATTGCCTTAATTATCTCTAGGCTCTTCATACCTTCATACCCGTTCACTGGGAATTCCCTACCCTCACGTAGTGCATTGAGGAAGCTGCTGAACAGTAGCTTATGTAGGTTCTCAGTCTGGGTTACAGTATCCCTCCTCAACTCCTGGCTAGTCCTCTGAACACCCCCCTGGTTCGTGGCTAGTAGTGTAATTGTCCTATCCGTTATCTCCAACTGCCCCTCCGTGCCGTAGATCCTGATAACCCTAAACTGAACGTTACTCGGCTGTGTCGAGACTGAGGCTATTAATGAACCTAAGGCCCCACTCCTATACCTAAATATAGCCACTGCGTTATCCTCAACGGTTATTGATGGGTGTGAGGCGTTGGTGTAGAAGCCTGCCACGTCACTAACCTCACCGCCAAACCAGTACATCAGGTCCACGGTGTGTATGCCCTGGTTCGTTAGGGCGCCGCCACCCTCAGTATCCCACATACCCCTCCAACTCCTGGCCAGCTCATCCCTATTGTAATACGTCTTCTCATCCCTCCACCACATCATCCTGGCCTCAATTAGGAACACCTTGCCTAAGCCACCACTGCTAACAATGGACCTGGCCTTGACTATGTCTGGGGCGTACCTCTCTTGAAACACCACACCCAGCTTGACGCCATTCCTCTCAGCCTTCATAATCATCTCCCTGGCGCCAGCCAGTGTGGTTGCCATTGGCTTCTCCACTATGACGTGCTTATGATACTCCATTGCATATATGGCTTGGGGGGCATGGAGGTATGATGGGGTCGCTATGGTTACAACGTCAACCTCAGGGTCCCTAACCAAGTCGTCAATGGTGTAGTACGCCTTAGCACCAAGCTGCCTGGCCACATCATCAGCCCTAGCCCTAACCTGGTCAACAACCGCCGTTAACTTGACCCAGCCTGTTTCCTGCTCAAGCTCCTTAATAGCCCTTGCATGAACAACACCAATAGCCCCCAGACCCACCACACCTACGCCTATTTTACTGGGCATGATGCTGATGGCTGCTTAAGCTTTTAAGCATTGCCCAAGTGCAATAAGCTGGAAAATTAAACCCAGGATAGTAATCATACCTATGTTAAATGTACGGTATGCACACTATAAGTGCACTACTTTATATAGGGGTTGCCGCTGTCCTTATTGATAGGTATGTTTAAGGTGGGGGTCATTTCAGATGAGGTTTCCCAGGACTTTGAACATGCCCTAAGGGTTATCTCAGAACTGGGGGCTACCCACGTGGAGATTAGGGATCTTTGGGGGAAGAACGTCTACCAGTTAAGCGACTCGGAGCTTAATGAAGTTAAGAACCTTGTCAATAAGTATGGCCTTAAGGTGTCTAACCTGGACTCATTCATATTCAAAACCTACATCAATGATGAGAGGTCCATTAGGCAGCACATAGATATCCTTAAGAGGGTTATAGAGCTGTCTAAGAAACTTGACCTAGGCTACACCAGGATATTCACGTTCTGGTGGCAGGGTGAGTTAAGCCAATACTTAACCAAGTTGATTGAGAGATTTCAACCAGCGGTGGAGTTGGCTGAGAGGGAGGGCGTGTACCTTGTTGTTGAGAATGAGTACAGCTGCATAGTTGGTACGGGTAGGGAGGCTAGGGAGTTTGTGGATAGGCTGGGTAGCAGGTATGTTAGGGTTCTTTGGGACCCTGGAAACGCCTTCTTCGCCAGGGAGACGCCCTACCCAGGCGGCTACAGTATGGTTAAGGGCCTGGTGATGCACATCCACATTAAAGATGCAGCTGTGGAGAATGGGCACTACTCATGGAAACCTGTGGGTAAAGGCATGATCGATTACCTCGGCCAATTCAAAGCCCTCATTGACGACGGGTATGATGGCGTGGTTTCGTTGGAAACCCACTACGCACCTAACGGTGACAAGGAGAGGGGTACTAGGGAATCGTTTAACGGTATTATTGAGACCCTTAGGAGACTTAACGTGGCTGATAGGGTATTGAATCTTAAAAGGTGATTAAGTTATTGTGCTTAAGATGTTCCTTAGGTTCTTTAGACTGACCTTAACGGTTTCGATGGGTGGCTTGTATGGGTACTCCTCATTCTCTATGATAAGCCACTCAGTCCCGCCGTACTTCCTCAGGGCGCCCAGTATCTCAACCCAGTTCAACTCACCCTCACCAACGGCCACATTATAGCCCCTGCTCCTTGAGTAATCCTTAACGTGGACGGTAAGCACCCTGCCGCTGTACCTCTTAATCAAGTCAACGATGTCACTATTGCTTAAGCCGGCCCTATAGGCATGGCCCAGATCTATTTGGGCTATGACGCTGCTGTTGGTATTGCTGAAGACTAGGTGGAACGGTAATTCACCCTCCACTGGTTGGAATTCAAGCCAGTGGTTGTGGTAGCCTATCCTCATGCCGAAGCCGCCCAGTATCCTAGACCAGTCATTAAGCATACCCGCAAACCTCAACCAGCCAGCCCTCCCCCTTCTCCACTCCTCAGGTACACCCGGTATTATCAGGTTCCTGTTCCAAAGCAGCCTATTGTACTCAATGGTCTTATTCAACTCCTCCCCAATGAAGCCGTTAACGCCTATGTGGGCCCCAGCCACCTCCAAGCCAACCTTATCTAGGAACTCCCTCCACTCCAACGCCGACTTACCGTAGAAGCCCGCGAACTCAACCCCATCGAACCCAGCCTCTGCAACCTCCCTCACAGTCCCGAAGGGGTCCTTGGGCATTTCATCCCTAAGCGAGTACAATTGCAAACCAACCTTCAACTTGGCCACTACTCACCACCCCATCGACTCATAAACCCACTGCGGAATACTAATACTCACCTCCCTACCGGTCTCAGCAGACTTGTAAATGGCCTCGATTATGGCTGTTGTCAATAACCCCTGTTCACCCGTGCAGGCTGGGTATGGCGCCTTAACCTCACCCTTAACTATGGCGTCTATGAATGCCCTATCCTCAAGGGCATAGGCTGACTGCTGCTGGCCAATCATAGGTGTTGATGTTACGTACTCCTCATCAACACTATGTATGTAGCTTATTGAATTACCGCTGTAGTGTAACCCACCCTCAGTACCCATTATGGCTACCTCATGCCTATCCTCATTAATGTAGGTGGCCCAGGTGGCCTCAATGTACATCGTTAACCCATCCTCGAACTTGACGAGACCCATTGCGAAGTCCTCAACATCCATTGGAGCGGTGTAGGCGAATTGGGATGTCATTGGGACTGGGTAATCCATCCTCATGTAGTTTTTGTCGGAGAAGGCTGAGTAAACCTTACCGATAGCTGAGATTGGCCTTGGGAAGTTAACCATAAACATTGTTGCATCTATAGTGTGAACACCAATATCCCACATTGGCCCACCACCGGAGTACTTCCTCTGCAGGAACGTTACCGTTGAGGGTATACCCCTCCTCCTGAGGTGAAGTGCCCTAATGTGGTAGATTTTACCAAGCCTACCATTCATGACGAACTTCCTACCCACCTGTATGTTCCTCTGGAACCTCATATGGTGCCCAACCATAAGTATCCTCTGCCTCCTCCTAGCCGTCTCAACCATCTTGATGGCATCCTCGAGACTTATTGTCATCGGCTTCTCAGTAAGCACGTGTGCACCATTCTCAAGCGCATCAATAGTCACCGGGGCATGTAAGGCATTTGGGGTAGCGATGATTACGGCGTCTGGGTTCTCCTTAGAGAGCATCTCCCTGTAATCACTGTAGAAGTTTAACTTATACTTCTCTAGGAACTCAGAAACCCTAGCCCTATCCACATCGGCGCAGGCCACGAGTTTAACATTAGGCAGCTGGGCTAAGCTTGGCGCGTGGGCGCCTTGTACAATACCTCCACAGCCCACGAAGCCAACCCTAACAACCCCAGCCTGAGGAACTGAGGACATGGCTACCCCTAGGACGTGGATACATTATACTGTTTAAAAGTATTATACCTTAGGGGTGCCATTAAACTTAATGCGCATGCGTTGGGCACTAAGCCGCCTAAAACTAGCTAACCGGTTGATCATGGCTATGGCCTTAACTTTTAATCACACGTAACCTAACCTTAACACCATTCAACCTGGGGGTGTTGGCATACTTACCCTTAACCGGCTCAATTATACTGTTAATCGGCTTACCATTAAGGTCAATTAGGCTACTCTTATAAATCAACACAATGCCCCTGGGTATGTTGGGATCCTTAACGGCCTTAACCTTAACACTGCCGTACCTACTTTCAAGAATCACCACACCCTCGTAGTCATGGGTGTAGGCAATGGGCTCTAGGCTACCGTACACCTCGCGGAATTGTGTATTGGTGTATAGTGGGTGTGATGAGAACACGAGGTATGCTTCACCATCCCTCAGTGGCTCAGGCTCAATTGGGTTGGGTAGTGGCAGTGCGTCTGGTTCATCACTGGGCAGGTACCTAGGCGTCATTTTAACAATCCTCCTCTCCCTAAGCTCACTCAACGTAACCCCAGCGCCCCTTATCGCCCTATCCACCGCATCCCAGGGATCCTCCTCAAGGAGTGGGTGAGTGATGCCCATTTCCCTTGCTATGGCCCTAACTAGGTCAACCTCGGTAATGCCCATTGGGGCCTTGATGGGTTCATTGTAAACCAGGTAGTCGTGCCAGTAGCTATACACGACGTCGTACTTCTCGAGGAAAGTTGGGGCTGGTATGACCACGTCGGCTATCTTGGCTGTATCGGACCAGTACGGATCGTGAACTATCAGTGTAACCCTACCCTCCCTAACAGCCTCAATAAGCCTGTCACCGCCGGGTAGTGTTAGTACCGGGTTCTCATTCCAGACGTAAACAACGTCAAACTCACCACGTTCAATGAACTCCCCAAACTCAGCCATTGGAACCACCCTAGATGACCTAGCCATGTGTAGGCCCCTCAGGTAGTTGAAGTCTATCCCCCAGCCCATGGAGTTTGAGTAGTAGTACCCCCTCCTCAAGCCCACTAGGGCCGGTATCAGTGATATGAGGCCTATGGCATCCCCACCGTTTAGAGACCTGCCAAGGGCGAAGCCTATCAGGGTTATGGGTTTATGGTCGTGGTAAAACTCAGCAAGCCACTTGATTTCATCCACCTTAACACCACTCACGTCGGATAGGTAGCTTAACGTGTATTGCTTTACGTAGTTGGCCAAATCCTCAAGGTGCCTCACCCTACCCTCCACAAGCCCCTCCTCTATGATAACCTTAACCACCCCGAGGGCTAGGAACACGTCAGTGCCTGGTTTAACAATAATAGCAATATCCGATTTCCTAGCCGTGTCGCTGAGCCTAACATCCACGGCCACCTTCACCATCCCAGCCTTAACCAGCAGCGCCCATATGTGCGGGGCCGAGGTGCTTGCTGGGAAGGCCCAGAGGACCGCGGCCTTGAACCCCTGGAGGTCCTCGGGGAGTGCACCCATGCTTGTGCCGTAGTGCACCCTTATTGCCTCATGCCCCTCCGAGGAGCAAATTGACCTATCCGTCTGTGACGCACCAAGCACGTTAAACAACCTGTCTGGGTAATACCAGGTTAACAACCCTTGATTCCCATCATAGTCTGTACGCAGTATTCTAGCCGGGTCCCTCTTCAACACCTCCCTCAGCAACTTAGCCACGTACTTGATAGCTTCATCGACACTAACCTCCTTACCATCAATGTAGGCTGAGGAGACCCTATTCCTCCCATTCCTGGTTAAGTCAGCCCTACCCCTGGCGCAGGTAAAGCCGTTAATGGGAAATATCCTTAATGGCTCATACCTACTATTAAATATGCATGTATCGTAGCAGTCCCTCGTACACGCAATTAACCGCTCCATACAATAACCAACCGCATACCATCAGCCTTTAAAAACTTAAGACCAGGGTAGAAGACCAATTTTACACTGCAATTTAAGGCATTAAATATAGGTGGAACTAAGGTTAGTAAGGATAGTCAAACACGCTTCCTTAGGCATAGGAATTATACGGCTTACGTAACCCTAGTTTATGAGGAAGCTATCAGTGTACCTAGGCTACCTGAATGCGGCAATTTTGAGCGGTACATTACATGCGTACTTGTTTACACGCCATAACTAAATTCATGGCACTTACTCCTATAGATGCCTATACCGCGCTACTTCCTAGTACATTAACAGACCTCACCCATATCATTGCTACTCTGATTACTAACTCATTAATCGGGACCGGCACTTTCAGTAAGGATTTGCCAGCTAAAGTGAGGTAATGGTACCTGGTAGTGTATTTGATGGATGTATTTGGTGGACCGGCCGGGATTTGAACCCGGGATCTCCCGCGATCTGATGCCCAGAGGCACCGCCAAGCGGGCATCCTTCCAGGCTAGACTACCGGCCCGTTGCTTAGCTTGAATTCCCCCTCCCTTTTTAAGCGCTTCCCTATCAGCATTGGTCATGGTGCCGTAGGGCCTAGGTTACTTGGCATTATAAAGCATTCACCTGACAAACATGGTCAAGTCTCGCCGCTTCTAGGGGTGGGGTTATTCCACCGCGTGGGGTCTTATGCGTCGGGTTTACTACCCCCGCTTTACTGGGATGCTTAGTAACCCCGCAGTAGGCGGGGTAACAACCAAAACCCCCACAGTCAAACCCCACACAACAAGGCAAGGAGGGGGTCATCCAAATGCGTCAGCGGTTTCAATCCCCTGCCACCGGGAATTACGGAGAAAACTAAATTTAACCTCAACCTCCTCAACTTCAATAGAACCCACCTAGGTGAAGGGTGATGAGTTGAACCACCGGGTGAGTTTGGTGATCTGGACCCGTAGATCTGAGGTATTTTGAATAGCCAAAACTATATTTCACAAGATTACGCTTAATAAGCTTTTCCATCGTAAAGCTAAACATTGACTTTACGATGGAAAAGCTTACATACATATATTTTGTTTCACATTTGACCGGTATGAGTGGTGAAAAGATAAGTATGATTGTCTTCTCGGGTACGGATGATAGGCTAATACCAGTCGGTGTAATAACGCAGGCGGCTGCGGCTCTGGGTTACGAGGTTAACATATTCAT
>JAPWUH010000043.1 GCA_028275645.1 Caldivirga sp. | reverse complement strand
AATAATGATTATTCCCAAGATAAACACCAGTAACCCAGTTTACATCATAACCAAGGCAGGGAGTACTAAGTATATTATCAAGAGGAAATACTAGCATTGAGCGGCAGTAAGAAGCCTGGCGGCACATAGGTACTGGAACCATCAACCTGGAGCTTAACTAATTGTAGCTTAACCATGACTGTAATAAATGTGCCATTAGGTAACAAGATCTTTATATAGTATGTACGCCAGGAGTAACCAACTTTAACGTCACTGGCTAACAGCCCCTCCTCAAGTATAGCGCGTGGAGACACTACTATTGTTGTTAGACCAGATGGGGTTCTAACGCATATTTTAAATTCACTGTATGGTTTAGCCATGATTACCACATTGGGCTTCGGAGTTACTAAGTATATTGCTGCAAATGCGATCACTATTACTGCAATTACGATTATGGCGATAATGAGGATAGTTCTCCTCATTGAGGAAATGCGTCCTTCACTTAATTTATAAGATTTTATTGCAGTTGCCCAGGGAAACAACCTTATTAGCTGGGTTGGGTTACTTAATAAGGCGTTAGAGGTTTTACCCTCCCTGGCTAGTTCAGCTCTACTTAACTATGCCTTTACCTTAAAATGTTAGCCAGCCATTATGTGCATTGAGATATCCCTTAATGGCGTAGATTATGATTAACCAACTGGTCTATTACCATTACCTTCACTGACATGGAGCCTTCAATGGGTGAGTTGGGTAATACTTTAAGTTAGTTACCACTTAGCTATTAAAGGGATTCAGCTCCTCCAGCTTAGTGAGCGTAGCCCAATGTGGCGAGTTGGCTAGGTTGATTGGGCAATACCCCTTCACCGGTATTGGCAGGAGGATTATTGAGAAGGCTAATGTTAAGGTCAGTGACCTAGCTGGTGAGGGGTTTAGGGGGATTGTTGAGGAGGCATTAAACATGCTTAACACCCTCATTAAGGAGGGGGAGGGGGCTAAACTCAGCCTCAACGCCGAGGATGCGCCCATGGTTAGGTACATTGCCTATGCGCTGGCCGCGTCAATGGATAGGAGGGTTTGGAGGAGGATAGCCGACTCAGAGAGTAAGATATTTTCAAGGGGTGTGGAGTCCATTAGCAGGGTCAGTGGGGTGGGTCTTGAGTGCATTAAGGGTCTGTTCAATGAACTTGGGTTGAGGGTAATAGGCGTCGGTGAATTAGCCTCAGTGGTGGCTAGGAGGGTTGGGGGCGTCCAGGGTCAGGTGCTGATGCTTAAGCCCTTCCTCTACGCAATGCCCATTTGGGATTACCTAAGGAACAGCCCCAGGAATGACCCAAATTGGGTGTTGGGCACTAGGCCAATTATACACGGGTACGTGCTGCTAACTCAACACGACGCCTACAGGGTGCTTGAGGAGGCCGTTGAAAACAGGGTAATGGCCATGATTAATAGGTTTAATGCTAACATAGACCTATTCAACCCGCTCATAAACTCGGTTAAGGATAGGTTAAAGGCCATTGAGGGGGCGTCACCCCAGGTTAGGCATAGGCCAAGTGTTAGGGTGGCGCCGAGGGGTGACCCACCCTGCGTGACCGCTGTCCTAAACGAGCTTAAGGCTGGTGGTAACCCAAGCCACATGGCCAGGTTCACCTTAGCCACCTACCTCCTTCATAAATGCGTAGCCGAGGGTAAGGAGAGGGAGGAGTGCGTTGAGGAGGTCCTTGAACCCTTTAAGCATGCCGCTGATTATAATGAGAAGATAGCCAGGTACCAGGTGGAGCACCTGGCTGGGCTTAGGGGTGGTAAGAAGTTCTACATACCACCTTCATGCCAGGAATTGAATAGCCTAGGCCTATGCCCAACAAACCTGGGTTGTGGTGTCAAGAATCCCATCCAGTTCATACGCGGTTCGGCTAAGGTTGAGGGGACAGGATGATCACTGTCGTCTATGTGTAGCAATAATGTTAATTAATCTCCTAACCTAGGCTAGCTAATGATGGATGAGTTGGATGCCAGAATACTGGATTACCTACAGAGGAATGGGAGAATGACAGTCTCAAGGCTGGCGGAGGTGCTTAATAAACCTAGGACCACGATAATGAGTAGGCTGGCTAGGCTTGAGTCGAGTAAAGCCATACTAGGCTACAAGGCTATCATAGACCCAGTTCAAATAGGCTACAACATACAGGCATACGTCCTGCTAACCGTTAGGAGGGTGCCCGGCGCCACCAAGCCTAGTCAAGTTGCCCTGGCCGAGAGGATAATATACGATTCCGATAATGAGAGGGACCTCCCGTGGGTTGAGGAAGCGCAGGTGGTAACTGGGCAATACGACATTGTACTTAAGGTTTGGGCCAGGGACCTTAGACAACTCTCAAACTTCCTAATAAAGTACCTGCCAACCCACTCAGATGTCGTTAAGTCGGAGACCATGATTGTGCTTGAGAATGTGGCCACGTGGAGGGATAGGAACATGCCCATTAGGTGAAGCTAAACGAAGTACCTGGTTAACCCAACTAAGGCCTTATGATCCCCCGGTGTTGATAATAAAACACCCTCAACGCCAAGATTCCTCAACTCGGTGAATAGGTCCTTCAGTTCATCCCCCTTGAAGTGGGGTTGATTAATCTTCCTGATGATGTCCACGTTGTTCTCGGTCTCAACTATGATGTAGGGTATTAGCTTACCTACCTCAAGGCCTTTTAACTCATCCGGCCTACTTAACCTTAGGACCAGGTAAAAATCGGCTCCAGCCCTCATCCTCTCCTCAATGAGCCCCCTACCATACCTCATGCTCAGCATTAATCCAACCCTAACACCCCTCACACTCCTCCTCAGTAGCCCCAGGGCCTCCTCAGAGGTTAAGTAACCTACATCCCTACCAATCCTTGGCTTATCACCCCTGGTTAAGGCTATGTCAGCCCTAATCAGGAAGGCGCCCTGGGCTATTGAGATAAGGTGAAGTTCATTTATGTCAAGCAGCCTCTGGTTAACTATAATCCTCTTCTCATCGTAAACCCTCCTGATTAGGCATGCAGCCACCAATGGTAGTGGTGCGGGGTTTCCGAGGGGTGAGTCTGGTATGTTAAAGCCGTCGTAACCCTCAAGGCTCCTCACTAGGCTTAAATCCCCACTAACCCTTGGATGCACCTCAGCGTAGTAATGCACAAACCACTTTAGTAATACCAAGTTTAAATCATTTCCCACCTACGGTCTCAGGTCTCTAATGCCGAATGGGTTATTAAGCAGTAATCCCCCTTAGGGCCGTGTCCAGCGGTGAGTTTGAGACCATTAGTAGGATTGTCGGTGAGGAGCTGAGTAAACTTAAACCTGGGGATAAGGTTAGGACCATTGAATTCGTTGATAAGGTTATGGAGGAGTATGGTAGGGGGGTTAAGTTGAGTGAGGATGATGAGGCCAGGTTGAGGCCCATGGTTATTGACGTGCTTTGGGAACTTCAGAGGAGGGGTATTGTCAAATTCTCAGATGACCTACTGGTCTTTGAAAGGGTTCAGGGTGGTTAAGGTAGTTTAATCCTCCTCCTATCTACGAACCAATACGTCCTGCCACCGTAATCACCCAGCACAATACCCAACTTACCCAATTCATCCCTGATTAAGTCAGCAGCGTCGTAAAGCTTCCTCTCCCTCAAACTCTGCCTAACCTTAATCATGGTGTTTATTAGGTTCACCAACGTTGGGTTAATCGTGACCTTATTAAGCACCCCGAGGACCTGCCCCATATAGGATAACACGTTCAGTAGCTGCGATATTGAGTACTTTGAAACCCTCTCAGGTTGGTAAACGACCCTGGAGTTTATGTAGTTGCTTAGGTTAACCAGCTCCGATATTGCGGCTGGGGTGTTTAGATCGTCGTTTAGTGCGTTCTCGAAGTTAGCCATGAACCTGAAGGCCTCATTAACAACCTCATCATCACCTGAACCCCTCTCCGGGGCCTCATCCATGAGCTGGAGTAGGTAGTCATGGCTTGCGTAAATACCCCTGAGTACGTTTTCCATGGCCTCAATGCCGCTGAAGTTGAAGTCAATGGGTTTTCTGTAGTGGGTGTTAAGGAAGTAGAGCCTAATGGCCTCTGGGTCATATTTATTAAGCACATCCCCTATGGGTATTATGTTACCCAGCGACTTACTCATCTTCTCACCTTTAACGTTAACCAACCCCACGTGTATCCAGTACCTGGCGAATAGCCTTAGCCCATAGTAAACCTTGGCTATGGCTATCTCATTCTCGTGGTGTGGGAATATTAAGTCCTGGCCTCCTCCATGGAAGTCGAAGGGTACGCCGAGATATTTGGATGACATCACCACGCACTCCAGGTGCCAACCAGGCCTACCAGGCCCCCATGGGCTATCCCACCAGGGTTCACCCGGCTTCCAGGACTTCCACAGGGCGAAGTCCAGTGGATTCCTCTTACCGGGCTCCGGCTCAACCCTGGCCCCGGCCATTAATTCATCTATCTTTTGTCCTGAGAATTCGCCGTAGTTGGGCACCTTAGTTATGTCGAAGTAGACAGACCCATCCACAACGTAGGCGTCACCCCTTTTAACAAGTTCATCGATCCACTTAACCATGTCCTGCACATTCTCGGTCACCTTGGGGTATGCGTAGGCCCTCTTCACGTACAACGCATCCATGTAGTCCAGGTACTTCTTAATGTACCTCGACGGCACCTCGTACCAGCGGCTAATCAAGTCATTGCCGTACTCCCTCCTAGCAACCTCAATGATCTTATCATCAATGTCCGTGAAGTTGGTGACAAGCCTAACGTTGACCCCAAGGTACTCTAGGTACCTCCTAAATAGGTCGAAGAACACAGCTACCCTTGCATGACCAACGTGGGCCTCGTCATACGGTGTTAGGCCGCATACATAGCCCCTAGCCACCCCAGCCTTCATCAACCTGAACTGCTCAACGGTTTTAGTGGCTGTGTTGAATATCCTTATGGGTAGGTCCACGGCCCCTATGTACCTATCCTTACTAATGGCCGACAAACCCTTCACCACCTGGTTCAGTTAACTTAGGTGTTATTAAAATTCTTCTCGCAAATCCTTAGAAATACCTCGTCCTATCTCAATGGGCCTGAACTGCTTATTAAGGGCCTGCTTAGGGGTACTTGTGGCTAAATTCACATGCCTCCACTGCGACAACTGCTGCTTCTTTGAACGTGAGGAGCAGGGTCCACTCGTATTCAGCGATGAGGTTAGGAGGCTTAGGAGACTTGCCAGGGAGAGGGGAGTTGAGTTAACGTTCAGGGAAGTTAAGGTTAATGGGGTCACAATGTATAGGTGGGTTATATTGGGCTATTGCCCATTTTACGATAGGGAAAGTAGACTATGCACAATACACCCAGTTAAGCCGTTGGCGTGTAAAATGTACCCACTGCTCTACAACCCAAGGACTGGGGAGGTGGTTGTTTCGAAGGATTGCCCATGGGTTAACGAAGCAGTTAAGAATGGTGGGGTGAGCCTAAGCGACTTCCCGGATGAGGTTAAGGCGCTGCGCAGGGTTGTGGTTAGGTTAACACCTAGCTCAAGGGGTTAATAATTTGTGGAAAAAGTTAAAAATAAGCAAGCTACATAGATACTTAACCATGTCGTACACCACAACGTCAAAGCCGATGATGTACCTGCTTTGGGTAGTTACCCCAGTTGCCTTCGCAGCCATCTTCGCCTGGGGCCAGGTCATTAGGAATTACTGGATATCCATAGGCCTCTTCATAGCCTACTTCATAATCATATTCGGTGTATCCATATTCATGGGCTATAAGT
Organism: Caldivirga sp.; assembly: GCA_028275645.1. GTDB lineage: Archaea > Thermoproteota > Thermoprotei > Thermoproteales > Thermocladiaceae > Caldivirga. The sequence continues at coordinate 2,753 of JAPWUH010000043.1, read as the reverse complement.
CCTATTCTAAGAATAGGAGTGAGAGTGAGCAGTACAGGAGGAGGCAGGCTTTAAGTAGGTTAACCGGTGAGGATATTAGGAAGGCCATGGAGAGGGACTATGAACTACCCAGGGAGTACTCAGCCCTAAGCAAGAAGATGTTCCTGAACCTGGGGATACTGCTTGCATTATTCATAGCGGTCCTAGTGGTTTATTCAGCCCTATTCAACAGGATATCAGCCGCAATATCAATACTCCTAGGTAATAACCCATCAATGGCTCAGTCAACGCTCGAGTTCCTCAAGTACTTCATAACCTACCTAATAATGTTCGGCATATGGTTCGCCATATTCTACATGGTGGCTAAGTACACGGGTTTACCTTACCTAAGCCAAAGCACGTCAATGATGCAGAACATACCCTACATACCCACTAAGGGCGTTACCTTCTACAAGGATGCAATGATCCTCGACGACCTCTACGTACTAAAGGTACCCCTCGACGCCGAGAGCGTCACGGTGGACGAGAGGAGGAGGTTCGTTGAGATAATTCTTAAGAAGCCGACCAGCACAATACCGTACCGTAGGCTTAGGATATACGCCAGGGATCCGAGGGGGATTTGGGAGAAGTACGTAAGTAAGTACCTTGAGACCCAGGTTAAGGTTGAGGAGGTTAAACGCACTGAGGTAGAGGTTGAGAAGCCGAGGGAGTATAGGTGCCCATACTGCGGCGCGCTGCTCAACGAGGACTGGGAGTACTGCCCTAAGTGCGGTAGGAAGATACCCTGGGACGAGTTAAGGAGGGCCTACGAGGCATAGCGCATTAATACTGGGCGAGTTTAGCCATAGGTTTATAACTTAGGCTTAGGCAATGGTTACCCAGTGGTGGAGTTTAAGGTAGACGTCAATGGCGTTTTGATTAAGAGGCGGTGGAGCTGGGGCACGGTGGTTAAGGTTAAGGACGAGTTGAAGAGAATGGGGTTCAGGTGGGATAGCAGTAACACCACCTGGGTTGGCAGTTTAAGTAGGGTGAGTGACCTTGAGAGGTTAAGGGAACTGCTCAGGTTAAGCGCAAGGGAGTATGAAACCCTCATTCAACCAATACTCAAGGCCTCAGTTAAGGTCCCAAAGGTCCCCGAGGAGTTTAGGCAGTGCTCAATTGGGAATAGGGTTAACATACCGTGCGTAGCCAGGTTGATAATGGAAGGTGGTTACGTTGAGGCCGATTCCTTTGAGGAGTATGTGGATAAGCTCATAGCTAACGCCCTTGAGAAACTCGGGGTTAAGGATGAAGCCGCCGCTGAGGAGGCTAGGAGAATACTGCTAAGCGACCATTCACTAAGGGAGGCTTATGGGAGGCGCATTGAGTGGAGACTGGCCATACTGGAGAACGGTAAGGTAACCCTGAACTACCTCGCTAAGGGGCTTATGAGCAGCCTTAGGGACATTAGGGTACCATACAACACTGTTGATAAGGAGGGCAACATAAATAGGTATGAGATACCGGTCATAGGTAGGGGTGACGTTTACAGGGAGGGAGATAAGTGGGTGATTAGGTTCCCGGTCTTCGAGAAGCAGACCATAGCCTCACTGCTCAGGAAACTGGGTTACGTGGTTAAGGAGGCTGAGTGGAGGCCCAGGCAGATTAAGATCCCTAAGGATGACATCACCCTCCTTGACTTCCAGAGGCACGCATTAGATGCCTGGGTTAAAAATGGCTACAGGGGGACTGTGGTAATACCCACTGGTGGTGGGAAGACTTACATAGCCCTGAAGGCCATGGCCATCGTTAAAGCCCCAACAATAGTCCTAGTGGTCACCGAGGAGTTGATGAACCAGTGGTATGAGAGGATCAAGAGAATGCTTGGTGTTGAGGCCGGTAGGCTAGGTGGGGGCTTTAACGATGTTAGGGATGTTACCGTGGCCATATACAACTCGGCAGTTAAAAAAATAGATGAGATTAGGGATAGGTTCGACCTGGCTATATTCGACGAGTGCCACCACGTACCGGCAGAGACGTTCAAAAACGTGGCCTTTAAGTTAACCGCACCCTACAGGCTAGCCTTATCAGCCACACCAACCAGGAAGGACGGCAACGAGGAGTTGATTTACCTAACCAGCGGTGGCATTGTACATAAGGCCGCCTACCTTGACATGGTCCATGCAGGCCTTGTGGTGCCCATAAGGCACTTCAGGGTTTACGTGAAGCTTAGCGAGGAGGAGCTTAAGGAGTATAGGTCGATTAGCGAGGATAACGCAATAATGCTTAGGAACACGGCAGCCCAGGCTAAGGCTAAGGTGCCCGTGGCTGTTCAGCTGGCTAAGCTTGAGCAGTCACTGGGCAGTAAGGTCATAGTCTTCACCCAGTACATTGAGCAGGCTGAGGAGATTTACGAGGAGCTTAAGAGGGAGCTTGGGGCTAAGGTGGCTTTGATAACGTCCAAGACCAGCAATAGGGATGAGATATTTGAGAGGTTTAGGCTAGGTAACGTTAAGGTCCTCGTAACCACTACGGTCCTTGACGAGGGTATTGATGTCCCGGATGCGGACGTGGCCATAGTGGTTTCTGGAACCGGCTCACCTAGGCAAATGATACAGAGAGTTGGGCGCGTGGTTAGGCAAACGGAGGGTAAGGTTGAGGCTAGGGTGTATGAGATCGTGGCTAAGGGAACTATTGAGGAGGCCCTAAGCAACGAGAGGCACCCAGACGATGAGGTTTATGAGAAGGAGTGCAGGAAGTATGATGAGAAGGACCTGGCATTGCTGTTGAATAGG
>JAPWUH010000042.1 GCA_028275645.1 Caldivirga sp. | reverse complement strand
CGATTACATTATTGAATGATTTGAAGTAGAATGGCTCCTTCTCGCCTATTGGTTGATTCGGAGGCATATTAGGCTAATGTCTAATGTATAGGTATTTAAACGTTGTGTTAATAATCATTAGGTGCCATATAGCCTGCTCGGTGTTGTGTGCAGCCGCAATTAACGTGCTTTTAAGTATACGGAAAAGTATAAAACTCCAAGGCCAGCACGCCTAATATGCCCAGGTTCGCCATACATAATAGGGAGGATAACGTGGGCGTGGCCATTGAGGATATAAAGGCTGGGGATGAAGCACAGGGGGTTTATATCGAGGATAGGTCAATGGGTCCAGTCATTAAGGCGCTTGAGGATATACCGCTGGGTCATAAGATAGCGCTAAGGGACATTAAGGCGGGGGAGAGGGTTATTAAGTATGGTAGGCCCATTGGCGTTGCGACTAGGGATATTAAGGTTGGGGAGCATGTGCATGTTCATAACGTTAAATCCATAAGGTGGGGTAACTTAGCAAGGAGGTGATTGACATGACCAGCAAGTACCCAACCATTAAGGCTTACATTAGGCCAGATGGAAGTATTGGCGTTAGGAACCACGTAGCGATTATCCCAGTGGATGACCTTTCCAACACAGCAGCATTGGGTGTTGCGAAGTTGATAAGAGGTACCATAGCCATACCACACCCCTACGGTAGGCTTCAGTTCGGCAGAGACCTTGACCTACTCTTCCATATACTATCCGGCACAGGCGCCAATCCAAACGTTTACGGTGCAATAGTGATTGGTATTGAGGATAACTGGGCCAATAAGGTGGCTGATGGCATAGCTAAAACTGGTAAGCCTGTTTACGCATTTGGTATTGAGGGTAACGGCGACCTGAGGACCATTGAAATGGCGTCCAGGAAGGCTAAGGAGTTGGTTCAAGAGGCTAGTGAGGTCCAGAGAACTGAGGTTGATTTAACCGGCATTCAGTTTAGCATTAAGTGCGGTGAATCGGATACAACATCCGGCCTAGCCTCAAACCCAGCGTTAGGTTACGTTGTGGATAAGCTGGTTGACCTAGGCAACACGGTCATGTTCGGTGAAACCTCGGAGCTAACCGGTGGTGAGGATATTGTGGCGAACCGCATAAGCGACCCAACGTTAAGGAGCAAATTCATGAAGATATACAACGAGTACGTTAGCGTAATTGAGAGGGAGGGGGTTGACTTACTTGGTTCACAACCCACGGAGGGTAACATCAAGGGTGGGTTATCGACAATTGAGGAGAAGGCCCTCGGCAACATCCAGAAGCTGGGGACTAGGCCGATAACCTGCGTTGCCGATTACCTAGACCCAGTGCCGAGGAATGCTGGGTTATGCTTCGTTAATACGTCGTCAGCGGCGGCTGAGGCTATTACGCTGTTCGCCGCTAAGGGGTCTGTGCTGCACTTCTTCACAACAGGCCAGGGTAACCTAGTCGGCCACCCAGTAATACCGGTCATTAAGATATCCGCCAACCCCAAGACCATTAAGGCAATGAGCGAGCACATTGATGTAGACGTCTCAGACCTACTGGAGCTTAAGGTTAGCTTAACCGAGGCCGGTGAGAGGATCTTCAACTACGCCCTGAGGGTTATGAATGGGAGGTTAACGGCGGCCGAGGTTCTTCAGCATGATGAATTCTCACCAATAAAGCTTTACATAAGTGCGTGATTAAAAATGCCCGTTATCAGGGATGTAAAACCCATACCCATTTCCATACCTTACATTGATAATCCACCCACGGTGTTCAGGGATTCCTGGGGTGTGCAACTCTATGTGAAGGTTTCCCTTGGTGATGTTGCTGGTTGGGGTGAGGTGCTGGTTTACGGTAGTGGCATAGTTGATGCCTATACAGGGGTGATTAATGATGTAATAGCGCCGGCAGTAATCAATGAGGAGGTCAACGGCATTAATGACATTGAAAGGCTTGTTAATGGACTTGAGAAGTTGCTGTTCACAGGTGGCCTTTGCGGCGTCATTACTGGAGCCATTAGTGGCTTTGAGATGGCGCTATGGGATGCCTTAGGTAAGTACTTGGGCAAATCAATTAGTGAATTGCTCGGCGCCAGGGTTAGGGATAAAGTTCCTGTCTACGCGAGCTTCCCAAGGTACTCAGGCGTGGATTATGTTATTAGGGCTGTGGGTAAGGCATTGGATAGCGGCTTCACAATGGTTAAGTTGCACCAACACCCAGACGACGCAATCGATGCAATTAGGGCTATTAGAGAGGGATTTGGTTACGACTTAAGGGTTGCCTTAGACGTAAATGCGGCATTCAATGATCCCCAAAGGGCGCTTGATTTCTTAAGTAAGGTGCATAGGTATGAACCATACTGGGTTGAGGAACCAACATGGCCCCCAAATGACTATGAACTACTTGGTATAGTCGCTGATAAATCACCAGTACCCATAGCTGCTGGGGAGAATGAGTACTACATGAGTGGGTTTAAGGAATTAGCTAAGTTAGGCCTTGCCTATATCCAACCTGACATATCGAAGGTTGGTGGGTTAATTAGGTTTAGTAAGATTGTTAGGGCAATCAATGAATTGGGGAAACCCGTGGCGTCACACCATAGACCCCATAAATCAATACTAACCCACACGTACACACTACACGTTGCCTCCGTGATCGATGGCATAGCCCTTGTGGAGTGGCCATTAGTATGGATTAGCGAAATCTATGATGTGGAAATTACCGTGAAAAATGGGGAAATAGACGTAACAAACCTTGTAAAGAGGGAAGGCGTGGGCCTCGGCATAAGGGAGGAAATGCTGAGCAAGTACCCGTACGAGAGGAAATACACGCCACTAATCTTCCACTAATCTTACCGGCGTCAAAATCTTGATATAAGGTGATTGCCCAGCTTCCCCGTCTTCTCATCGCCTCATCACCTTGATGCCCTGCCCTCTAGCCATGCCTTGAATACCTCAACATCACTATTAAACACCTCCCCAGTCAAAGTAACCCCCTCAATGATTCCATCGAGCCCTCATAGGCATTCGGTATGTTTACCACTAGTTGATAGGATACTGAGGTTTAGCGACCTTGACGCTAATGCTTAAATTCCACCACCCACCCCTAACGTTGATGATTGATGCGATGTACGACTACGCCCTTGGCCTAGTCCTTGGCCTATCACTGGCTGTACCACCAGGCCCAATGAACGCCCTAATAGCCTCAGAGGCATTGAAGTCGCCGATGCATGGTACGGCCGTTGGGGCTGGGGCGATGTCGGCGGATGCAACATTAATGGTAGTTACCTACTTCCTATATCAGTTAACTAAACCCTACTCAAGGTACGTCTACTTCATAGGTGGTGGGGTTATGGTTTACCTAGCCTTATTGATGCTTAAGCCGAGGGCTAACCCACGTACTGGAGCTAGGGTCAGTGGCCTGGGTGGCATGCTTAGGAATTACGCCAAGGGTTATGCCCTTGGTTTAACTAATCCCTACCAGGTTGGCTGGTGGCTGTCAGCCGGCTTAACGTTAATGTCCATAATGGGGTTTATGAGCATTGCAGGTTTATTCACGGGGATATTGGCTTGGATATTAACATACCCACTGGCTATACATGCAGGTAAGAGGTACCTTGGGGGTAAGTATGAGTACGCCGTTAACTTGGCCTCGGCTGTTGCAATAATAGGTTTTGCGGCCTACTTCATTTACATGGGTTTAAACTTACTTACCAATACCGTGCTGCCTTAGCACCCTCTCAGCCTCATCCCTATACGGAATCATCCAATCAAGCCCTAGGTCCCTCAGGTATTCACGGCTTGGTAGCCCGGTTTCAGTGTCCCAGCCCCTTAACCTGTAGAATTCCTTAACAGCCTCCTCAATCTCCTCCCTCCTGAACCTCGGACCCTGCTCATCAACAATCATCTTCCTCGGGACCTGGCTCCAAACGTCAATGTAACCTAGGAGTATGTGCCATATCCTAGCTATTGTATCTATCCTCGTGCTGACCCTTAGGAGGTAGTTGTTATCAATGTTCTTACCCGTGGCTAGGTTATACAGCTTAACCATGTCATCAACAGAGTACGGGTTGAATATGCATAGTCCCATCAAATCCATGACTACCTTCCTATCCCTATCATTAATCATGGATTCAACCGTGTTTTTAAGCGGGGTGTCTGGGTCATGCATCTGGGGCCAGCCCCTCAGGTGACTGCCTCCAACATCAGCCGTCAGGTAAGATATGACTAAGCCCCTTAATGGGCCATTTGGGTACCATGCGGGTAGGGCTATCTTCTTGAAGTGAACGGCGTACTCAGCCCCCTTACCCAGTATCTCGGCTGCATCGGCGACGCCCTGGGCTAGTACCTTGCCAAACCCCCTCTGGTAGGCTATGTCCTCAATCATCTTAACCAAGGCTTCACCATTACCGAACCTCAGCTCTAAGCCTCCAGTGTCCTCCTTGGTTATGAGGCCCTTCTCGTAGAGCTCCATGGCCCACCCAATCACGTTACCAACCCCTATGGCATCCAGCCCTAGGTCATTGGCGAGCCTATTAGCCTTAAGGAAGTACCTCTCATCAAAGACGCCTGTGGCTGAGCCTATTAGGCCTAACGTCTCATACTCAGGCTTGACGAAGTCCTCCTCCCCAGGTATCCTAAACCACCTTGAGCATTTGATTGGGCATAAGGCCCCAACGATCTTGATGGGCTTCTGGGGGAAGTTAACCTCAAGACCAAGCTCCCTGAAGTGGGCTCCACTTAACCTGCGTGCTAAATCCTCCTCAAGCTTAGGCCTACTGTAGTTGAAGGCTGGTGATGTGCCTATTGAGCCACTGTACATTAGGCCATTGGTTGTGCCGAATTCCCTGGACTCGGAGGTATTGGGTGAGGTCTGGAACCTCCTATATATCTCCAGTGCCGCATCTAGGAAACCCCTTGGGTTAGCCACCTTAATGTCAGGCACACCGTGAGCGGCAATGGCCTTAAGCTTCTTACTGCCGAACACAGCCCCAAGCCCACCCCTTCCACCAGCCCTCTCACCCTCAACCATTATGTTGGATATCTTAACCAGGTTCTCCCCAGCCGGCCCAATAACCATGACTGAGGCTGCCCTATTAGTCTCCTCCCTAACGGCCTTAGTCGCCTCCCTGGTAGTCATACCCCAGATCCTGGAGGCATCCCTAACCTCAACCCTACCCTTGTTAACCCACAGGTAGACTGGGCTACTTGACGCACCCTCGATTATCAATGCATCGAAGCCAGCACCCCTAAGCATGTATGAGAACCACTCACCAACACTCGTGTCGTGGATTAACCCGCTTAACGGACTCACCGCACCTACAATGGTCTTTGCTGAAGCTGGGGCTAGACCGGCTAAGGCACCTGCGGCCACAACTATCTTGTTCTCACTTGACAGCGGGTTTGTCCTCGGCTTAACCTCCCTTGACAATATGCCGTAGACGAACCCCTTACCCCCTATGAAGAGGTCCATTAGCCAGTTGGGGGTTTCCTCAATGGTAACTTTACCCGTTGTTAAGTTAACCCTGGCTATCTTACCTGTATAACTAAACATGAAGCTAGGTGGGCAGCTATTTGGTTAATAAATGTTTCTGGGATGGCGATTAGCCTTTACACTCATCACGGCTTAGGGTGCAAGGTTTAAATAAGCTTAATAAATGTAGGGGTGTGTTTAGGGTAATAACAGTCGAGGATTACATTAGGGTTCCCCCATCAGCCTTCAACGAACCCATGGAGAAGATAGCCTACGAGCAGTTGAGGGCTAGCTACGAGGGTAAGGTGGATAGGGAGCTAGGCATCTTCATAACTGTGTTTGACGTTAAGGTTGATAAGAGGGGTGTGATAGTGTACGGTGATGGGGCAACGTACCACAGGGTCTCCTTTAAGGCAATGGTCTTCGTACCGCTAATCAATGAGGTGGTTGAGGGGGACGTAGTTGATATTAAGGAGTACGGGGCCTACGTTAGGGTTGGGCCCTTAACCGCCTTTGTGCACAGGTCACAGGTTATGGATGAGAACGTGGTCCTTTTCGATAGGCAGAGTGGCGTATTCATGGGCGAAAGGAATAGGCAGAAGAGGGTTGGGAGGGGTGACGTGGTTAGGGCTAGGGTAGTTGGTGTTAGCTACGTGTCCACGGCCAATGGGGTTAGGTTAAACGTGTCAATGACAATGAGGCAACCCTTCTTAGGTAAGCTTGAGTGGATTGAGGAGTCGCTTAAGGCTAAGAAGAAGCCTCAGGCCAAGCCAGGGCAACAGTAGGGGGATATAGCTGAGGCGTAATTCATTAATTACCCCTTAACCTTTAAACGTAGGACTAGCCGGCTACTCAACCTCCCTCCCCAGCAGGCTTCTAGCCACTATAAGCCTCATTATGTTTTGGGTACCCTCAGCGCCGACGTAGTAGCTCAATACCCCAAGTAGCGCCCTCATTACTGGAGTCTCCTTAAAGTAGCTGGCACCACCAAACCACTTCACTGCCTCAAGGCCTACCTCCACTGCTAACTCCACGGTAAGCATCTTGGCCATGGCGCTTGCATTGGCTACATCCATTATTGAGACCGAGCCCTCACCCCTATAGAACCTGTCCGCCAGCCAGGCTGCCTTGTAGACCACCAGCCTAGCGGCCTCAAGTCTAGCGCTCAATTCGGCGTACTTAAAGCTGATTGATTGGTATGAGGATATTGGTTTACCGAACACCACCCTACCCCTAATCCACTCTCTACTCTGCTCAAGCATCCAGCGTGCGGCCCCAATGGCCGCGGCGCCGATTAGTATCCTGGCCACATCAAAGCCCTCCATGACCACCTTGAAGCCTCCATTAACCTCGCCCAGGATGAAGTCTGGGTCAACTGGGGCGTTGTTAAGCCTCAGGTAACTGGTGGGTATACCCCTCCTACCCCACTCCTCGTAATCCCTAGTCTCAAAGCCCGTATTCACCGTTCCATTCCTCTTAACCATGAATAGCATCGTCGTTATTGACTTATGCCTAGCCTCAATGGGCCCAGTCCTGGTCACGGTTACGAAGCCCCCGCCGTAGGGTAGGGCAAGGGCTATTGATACGCCGGTCACCATGTTCTTCTCACCAGTCAACAGCCACCTACCATCCACAAGCCTAGCCTCAGTCCTCTCACCGGCCACATCACTACCTCCCTGGGGTTCCGTGGAGGCTATACCTACCCAAGCCTCCCCCCTTGTAAGCCTCGGTAGAACCTCCTCCTTGACGCTTTCCCTGGCGTACCTCTGCACTATGAATGGCCACGCAGTCTCCAGGAGGAAGTAGACTGGTACTGCTAGGCTTGGGTCTGCGTATGCCAACTCCTCGGCGGCTATGGAGGCCATTAGGAATGTTCCATCTGGGCCACCGTACCTTGAGCTTAGGGTTAACCCAATTAAGCCATGCTCAGCCAGCTTAGAGGCAACCTCAAGTATAGGGTACTTACCCTCGTCCAACTCAACCCAATGCGGCTTAACATAACGCTCACCAACCTCCCTAACCGAATCCCTAAACAGGGCCTCCTCCCTACTCAACTCGAAGTCCATTGTAGCCTAGCCGGATTGGGTAATATTTAAAGTATAGTAGCCCACGGCAACGTGGAACGCATGTAGCTACTCCCCCTTAAACCTGGGCCTCCTCTTCTCCAGAAATGCCCCTACACCCTCCTGAGCATCCTTAGTGGATATAGCTACCCCGAACAGTGATGCTTCATTATTAAGGGCGCTCCATATGGGTGACTCGGCGCCGTAGTTAATGGCATACTTAGCCAACATGAGCGCCAGCGGTGGCTTGGAGGCCAGTTCCTTAACCCACCTCCTAACCTCATACTCAAGGGTGTGCCTAGGTACAACCCTATTGACAATCCCATACTCAAGGGCCCTCCTGGCGCCTACCTGAATACCCATCAGTATCATCTCCTTGCTGACGCCTGGGCCGGCTAACCTAGTTAACCTCTGCGTACCCCCAGCGCCCGGTATTAGGCCTAGGTTAACCTCGGGTTGCCCAATTACGGCATCATCTGAGGCTATCCTGAGGTCGCAGGCCATGGCTAACTCCAGGCCGCCACCTAGGGTGTAGCCGTTTAACGCCGCTATCACGGGTTTAGTGTAGTACTCGATCTCAAGGGTCATGGAGTGGTAGTGCCTCATCGCCTTGAACATTTGCATTGGTGATGCACCACGGAACTGGTTCACGTCAGCGCCGGCGGAGAAGGCCCTGCCACTACCTGTTATGACCACGACCCTAACCCTCGGATCCTCCTCAACGGTCCTAAGGGCGTTCACTATTTCATCAGCCATCCTGGGTGTTAGCGTGTTGAGCTTGTCAGGCTTATTGAGCACAATCCAGGCTGCCGGTGGGTCAATCCTTAGGACGATTTCCTCAAGCCTCCTCTCCTCAACCTCAGGGTAATCCCTAAACCCCCTCCCAACCCTCCTACCCAACCTACCCGACTTGACATAGTCTAAAAGCAACTGGTCAGGTTCATACTCACCCCAACCGCTGGCCTCCCTAAGGTTGTTTAAGGCGTCGACGATGTTATCAATACCTGCCTCATCGGCGAAGTCCGATAGGCCCCATGGGT
>JAPWUH010000041.1 GCA_028275645.1 Caldivirga sp. | reverse complement strand
TAAGGAGTTTGTTAATTGGTAGGTAAAGGCCCTTTGAACGTATCCTAAATCCCTCGGGTATTCTAATCCTTGGTGTGTTAAGTAACCTTTCGTTGTCCGTATATAGCGTTAGGAATAGGAGCTCGGTTAACGCCTTGGCGCTGATTCCACGGCCATACTTCACCATGTACCTGCCAATCATTAGCTTAACTAGGTTAATGGTGGGTTTGCGCGCTAGCTCGTAAACTACGCTCGTCATACGTTATAATTGCTGTTCATTATTATAAAAGCATTGATGCCTTAATGGCATCTAGCCACTATGTTTACCTAAGTGAGTCTAGGATTGGTGCCATTAGTATCGTGGCTCCTAGTGCTTGAAAATGTATTTAAACTGATTTTGCGGGGTCTGCCTGGTAGCGGTGATGTCTTTTAACCTAGTCATCTCCACTGGGAGAGGTGTTGAGGGTAAGTGTATAGCTGAGTTGAGGAGGGTTGGTGAATTGCTCTCCGTTGACGTGAGGACCTTCTTCACGGGTTTTGACGGCTTGTTAACGGGTAGGGTTAGTATGGATCCTGTGGAGTTTAGCAATAAGCTGAGGGAGGTGGTTACCAGCGGCGTCTTCATACCGAGGTTCATACTTAAGGTGGTTCCGATACAGGAGGTTGTTAGGACTGATGTGGATGAGATTGTGAGTAAGGTTGTCCAGATGGGGAACTCGATGATAGCCGAGAACGAGACTTATAAGATTGAGGTTAGGAGGAGGGGTGTACTCTTCGATAGGATGGCCATTATAGATAGGGCGGCCCCCCAGATAATGAGGAGGGTTAAGCTTGAGAACCCTGATAAGGTTATTCAGGTTGAGGTCTTCCCATCCAAGACTGGAATATCGGTCATTAGGGAGAGCGACATCTTCAGCCTACTCAAGGTAACCGTGGGCGGTAGGCAGGGGGGTGGGGACACTACTCACCCTGGCTCTGAATAACCGGTTCACTGGGCACCCTCTCCTTCATGAAGGCCTCAAGGTTGAGGGGCTTCACGTGGTCCGGGGTAGTTATTATGGTCTTCTTCTCACCCATGAAGTCAACCTCAAGCACAAGCGCCTTACCCCTCCACCCAACCAGTGTCCCAACCTTACCCTGATACCTCCTATGTGGGGCCGTACTAATGTTAACGGGGTCTATGTCTATGACAAGTTTATCCCCAACCCTATAGTACCTGGCCAGTAACCACCTGAAGAGGCCGGGCCTACCCCTCTCCCTGGGCGCCTTTGACAGTAGTCTCCTGGTCTTAAACCTGTAGCCGTGGGTCCTCTTAACCATCGCCCCAACGCCGCCCTGAAGGTTTTTAAACTTATACCGCCATTAGGGGGTTGGGTTACTAAATAGCTGTTGGAGGCCCCCTCTGCTGTGGTTGCTGCTGAGCCATGGGTAGCGGTATGGTTGGTGGTATGCCCAGCTCCCTAGCCACCAACCCAGCCTCAAACACGGCGTACTGGGTTATGATGGCTTGAACCTCAGGTGGTACGGTGCCGGACTTCAATTGACTTGAAACCCTCTTAACATCATCACTGGTGGCCTGTATGGTCAATAGGCCCCTTATGGTTATGCTTATTGACGGTGGCATCGAGGACACCGTTATAGTGAACGGGACATTAACCAACTCCTCCATGACCTCAGGAGGCCCACTAATCTGTATGTTCATGGCCATTTGAAGCTGTGTGCCAGGAGGTGGTGGGGTGGTGACCTCCCCATGTATGTAGACGAACCTAACCCCAATACCCTTGTAAACCACTGTTAGGAGTAATGTAGGCCGTATTTAAACATTACCATAACCATTATGCACCGGTGTAGGCACCACCTAGCACCCATGAGTAGCCGGCTAGGGCAGGCTTAATGCATGAGTTTAGGCGAAATCGTGATTGCCAATGTAAAATGGCGCACCAATGGTGCTAATCCCTTGGTGAAGATTGATGAGTTGATTTAATTAACCTATGGTGGTTTTACCTACGGTGCATCACCTCCCACTCATCAATACCCCACCACCCTGCTCAACCCCCCTCGCCCTCTCCCTGATTAACAGGTCCCTTATGGCTACCCGTATGGCCTCACTCCTGGATGGGAATGAACCACTCCTCACCAATTCATCAAGCTCCTCAAGCATCTGCTTCGGTATGTGGACTGAGATTAACACCATCTTCTCCTCGGATTTTGTCCTCGGCATAGGTTTTAATTTAAACGATACCTTTATAAACATTCCCATCATATCTAATCATGTAGTCTCCATGTATGATATATGTGATATAGATTAAGCCCGCTTGTTAACTGAGGTGTTTAAAATTCGAATATAACTTCCCTTATCAAGTTCATGACTGAGTCCGGTCCATCATAGCCGAATATGGCGACCCCAGTATCCCTATCATACCTACCAACCATTATTGTCGGCGTGCCCGGCACATTAATGGTCTTGGCTAGCCTCTTGCACTCGTCAACGGCCTGTAGTTCACTGTTAGCCTCATCGTCACTAACGCTCGGTATGTCCTTTGTTAAAACCCCCCTCTCAACCATGTCACTGTACACCTTGTTAAGCGTCTTCAAAAATTCATTGGGGTCCCTCTTGAACAGTACCCTGGCCTTTGCGTGAAGCTTCTCAACCCTGTGGACTGGGTAGTCGACGAATAGTACGTCCACTAGGCCCTTCTGGTTAAGCTGCATGAAGTAGTCCATGAGGTCGATGTCTAGTAGTGCGCAGCCTGGGCAGTGCAGGTCGTAGAATATCACTATGAAGCCCTTGGCCTGCCCATTAGCCCTCACCTTGAGTGCGTACTTATCCACCCTGCTCAGGAAGTCCTTAACATTGTTAACCACCCACCTATCGCCCATAACGTGGCTTGTGGGTGAGTGGATTAATAACCCTTACCTAACGGCGGATTAAGCCACGCACATGTTATATTAAACGCCAGGCTTAAATGAAGCATACTTGTAATAACCAGGATGGGCATAATTGAGGACATTGATGAAGTGGTTAAGCTGCTTGAGTCTTATAGGAGTAGGTGTAGTGAACCCTGCAGCGAAATCGATGATGCAGTGGACAGGTTGAGGGAGGTTATGGTTAAGGTTGGCGCCATGCTGGACTTCATATCAATGACCTACTCTGAGTCGCAGAGACTACTCTCGGCATTCTTCACCACGAGGGTTAACGTTGAGTCGGGGCTACTGAGGGTTATAATGAACGGCAGCTCCGACGAGTACCTGGATGACATGGTTAAGAAGCTTAACGTACCACCGGACAGGCTCATCAAGGTCCTTGAGGTTCTTAAGTCAAGTGGCCTGGTGGACTACACCTTAAGGTACGATAATGGGGTTAAGGTGCTGGTTAGGAGAATCCCCCATACCATAGCCTAGGTCAGCGGCCCAACATTAATAAACGCCTGTATAGCCCAGTTAAGCCTAATGCTCGTAACAATATTCGACGAGGGCTACCTAAGGCATGAGGTACCCAATGGGCATCCCGAGGTGCCCAATAGGGCAGTGAGCGCCTTGAGGGGTGTTGAGGGCTTGTCGAGGGTCGTGAAGCCGACTGTTAAGGCTAACCTCCTTGAGGTGGCCAGCCTAATCCACGAGTACCATTACGTGGAGTACGTGACCTCACTCTGCGCCACTGGAGGTAGGTTGGACCAGGATACGTACGTGTCCAAGGGTACCTGCGATGCATTAGAGGCGGAGGTGAGGGCTATAGCAACCGCCGTTGACTTGGCTAGGTCGGGGGAGAGGTTCATCTACATCCCACTAAGGCCCCCTGGGCACCACGTGGGCTTCAGGGGTAGGGCACTACTTGCCCCAACTCAGGGCTTCTGCATACTCAACAACGCAGCCATGGCTGCAACCCTACTGCTGAGAAGTGGCGCCTCCAGGGTGGCTATACTGGACGTTGACGCGCATCATGGTAACGGTACGCAGGAGTTGTTCTACGACACGTCAAAAGTCTTCTACATAAGCACTCACCAGGACCCGAGGACAATATACCCGGGCACGGGCTTCGTTAACGAGGTTGGGGTTGGTGATGGGGAGGGCTTCAACATGAACATCCCACTACCACCAATGACCGGTGATGACCTTTACGGCTTGGTTTTAAGGATCATTGAGAATGCCCTCAGGGATTATAAGCCAAGCTACATCGTCGTCTCCTTAGGCTTCGACGCCCACACCCTAGACCCACTAACAAACCTAAACCTAAGCCTAAACAGCTACGTGGAGGTCTTCAAAATGGTCAGGAGGCTGATCAACGACGGCGTCACGGGTGGTTCAATATACGTGCTGGAGGGTGGCTACGTGGACGATGTGATAGAGGCTGGTTCAAGGAGCCTGGCAGCTGTAAGCAACGGCATGGATAACGCGAGCACCGAAGGCTGGACAACATCAGACGGCGTGGTTATTAAGTACTTTAACAAGATGATTGAACAGCATAGGTCACTATTCCCACAATACCACACTTAATCCCAAGGACTCTAGTTTTAACATAGCCATTAAGCTCTGCGTCTGTTCATAAATCTAAATGACTTTTCACGATGCGATGCCAAGGTTTATAAGGATCGCTAGAGCTGATAAAGGTATGGAGCTTAAGCTAAGTGAGGTTTTAGCTGGGATGCGTGGCTTCGTTGAATTCAGTAATTATAGGATTCAGTTTAGGGATAGGGAGCGTGAGGTTGATGTACTACTCAATGATGCATTGAGGCACGCCGGGTTGAGGATAATTTATGGGCCATACGGCGCTGGGAAAAGCACATTCCTGCGCCAGGTAAGCAAAGCCCTTAAGGCGGTTAACAGCGTCTATGTGGTTTACATGAATTTTGAGGGGAATGCATTATCAAGTGTTTTAACTGGAGCTTTGCCTAGTGGCGATGATGTCTTAGCTAGGATTCGCCTAGAACTCGGCAACGTAGACACCTTCAAGGCTGGCTTTGCGGTGGCTGAGGCGTTGAAGCTCGCCATCACTTACGCATTACGTAGATACAGGGCTGAAAGGGCTGAGAGACTGCTCCTAATTTTTGATAACCTTGACAAGTACCTTAGGGAGGCGGTGGGTGATAAGGGGTATGTTGCGCTGTCCGGGTTGCTTGAATTCTTCGCTGAGGCTCACGAACACCCCAGTGAGGAGGTGTGGGGTCCCTTTGCAAATAAACTGGTTAACACCATATTTGCGGTGAGTGACCAGGCAGCCGTGGATATTGCCGTAAGGCTGGGTAGCAAGGGGTTAACCACATCACTCCTCCTCTGGAACTTACCTAAGAAAGCCTTCACAGAGGTTATTGATGAGGTCGCTGGGCTAACAAACACCAGGAATGTTGATGCCGATTTGCTGTGGAATTTAATTGGTGGTAATGTTAGGGAGCTTGGGAACCTCGTGTTCAACTATGGGTGGGACCTGGAGAGGTGGCTTGAGGGCTTCATAATGGTGAACATTCCTAAGAACGCCCTAAGGCGCGGTAAAGGTATTCCGATTAAGACACTCCTTAGGAGGAATATTATAATTAAGGTGAGGGTACCCAATGGTAAGCAACTTTCGGAATTGCCTAAGGAGCCTTGGATTAACGATGAATACGCCTACCAACTCCCAGCATACTACTGGGTCCTTGAGGCCATGGCTAAGGAGGGTAAGGTTAATGTAGACCCAGGGGACGTGTTGAAAACCCTCAAACACTAGCCTGTTCTAACCCAAAGTGAAGAACTAGCCCACGGCAAATTCAACTCAGTTAACCAAGTGTTTATCGGTAGGCAATACACCGTGAAGGTTGATTAGATTGAGCATTGGGGGTGGAGCCACCATCCATTAATAAATCCACCAAGGTGGGAGGGCCATCGTTAAGTGCCCTAGCGATATATTTATATTTCTTAGTGTATTACCTAGCCCTGGTGTTGCAATGAGGTTCAGTAGTGTTAGCAGGATTATAGCTGGGTTGGGTGGCCTATTGGTCTCACTAATTGCCCTAGGGCCTTTAGTGACCTTCTCACTCCTCATGATACCCCACAGCTTCTCACTCCTAATGCTCGTCATCTTCGGTGGCCTGGTGGCGTTGGGTAGTGTCGGTAGGTTTAACCAAGCCTCGGTACTGGGCCTACTGGCCTACGTCATGGCCCTCCTACTGGCCTCCTGGCCATGGTTCTCCACGAACCCTATAGGCTCAATGCTTAGGCTAACCCCACTACTCCTCATACCCCTCATCGTGGTTGGTTTCCAGGTTAAGTTATTCAACGCCTCGGCCAGCCAGGGGGTTAGTCCACTGTTCTCAATAGGCTCACTCCTACTCATGTTCCAGCCCTGGCCGGGGCCGTTGATTGGGGCTGCCTGGGCTGTTGCGGGTGGTGTTACGGCTGCATTTGAGGCCTTCTCAATGCCCGTCCTCCCAACCTTAACCTTCATGGTAACGTACCTTGTGGGTATCGTGATGCAGGGCTCAACCCCATGGAGCCCAGTGGGCCTAAGCCCCCTGGGCTTCTACGAGGTCTTCGTCAGAAACGTATCAACATACACAAACCCCCTCACCCTCTCCCTAACCATCACGGCGGCCGCCGTGTACGTGGCCTCGCCTGCATTGGCTAGGTTGGTTAGGGGTTGGGCATCACCGGTACCAGCGGTCTTACTAGCGTCCATTTCATCACTAATACCCATGGTGCCCATGGACCCTGCACTGATCCAAGGTGTTCAGGGTGCGCTGATCCTGGCAGTGTCATCACTACCCATTTCCTACGCAGGCTCCTGGTACGTCAGTAGCATAGATGTCTTGCCAATGCTCTACGGTAACATAGCTGACATACCGAACAGGGACACGCTAATCAAGTACTACCGTGAGGATTGGGAGGCCCTAATAGGGTTGGACTCGGCTAAGAGGGAGCTGATAATAGCCTCAGAGAGCTTTAGGGGCAGTGGCGTTAGGCCAATACACGGAGTCCTACTCTACGGCCCAGCTGGAACCGGCAAGACTGCCCTTGGGCTTGGGTACGTTGCCTGGCTTGGGTTATACAGGGGGTTTAGGGTTATTGTAGTTAAGGCGGGTAGGTTAATGAGGGGTGGCCCGTGGGAGGCGGCCTGGAGACTTGAGAAGGTTTTCCAACTGGCCAGGGCGCTTCAGCCAAGCGTGATATACATAGATGAGGTGGATTCAATAGGGAGGGCTAGGGAGGAGGCTGGGGCTGGTGGCTATAGGCTGGTCAGCGTCATGCTTCAGAACATTGATGGCGTGGCGTCCAGGTATGATAAGGTTCTTGTGGTGGCGACCACAAACAACGTTAACGCACTCGATGAGGCACTCATAAGGCCAGGTAGGTTGGGTGACCTAAAGATCTATGTGGCCAAGCCACCGCCTGAAATGGTCAAGGCGATAATAGTGGGTGTAGCCCAACAGAGGGGCGTCCTAATACCCCCATGGCTACTGGAGAAGGCAAGCGGACTAATTGAAACCGGAGCAGAGGCGGAGGCCCTAGTGAACTGCCTAGCCATAAAGCAACTAGCCGGGGTCAAGGACCCAACACAACTGGACGCATGCCTAGCAGGCATAACAAGGGGCATTGAGGCCTACAACACAGGACAAGGCACAGGCTAACCAGCGTCAACCTCAAACACGCCTCACGTGAATCGAACATCCTAAGTACCTAAACCTCAAACCACCCCCAATCCAGCATTGATTCAGCATATACTTCGATTAAAACAATCATCATGCATTTTAACTGGTTAAAATGCATGTTTCATGCATTTTTGCCGTTTGGTTCATGCTTCTTCGTGTTCATTTGCCTTGTCATTGTTTTGCATGTTTCGTGCATTCTCTTCATTTTACATTGGATTTAAAACCATTGGAACATTATTTCAATTCCTTCATTACCTTTCAATTGGAACAACCATTCAATCCCATCATCAAAACCATCGGAACACGGATGACTCATTCTATGAGCCCCGGAGCCCTGTTCCAAAGGCCACCATTTAAAATAAACCGTAAAGCTTAAAAACCCCTAAAAAACCAAAAGAACCAGAAGATCTCAAAAGAGAATTGAAGGCTGTTCTTCAACCGCTTTTGAACCAGTACAACACTGCTGCTGAAGATCTCAAAAGAGAATTGAAGGAATAAGCCTATGCTGGCAGCATGAATCAAGCAGTGAGGTCGAGCTACTAAGAGGATCTCAAAAGAGAATTGAAGGACCTTTCTTCGGGTACATTACCAACAAGCCTGAACAGCAACGTGAGGATCTCAAAAGAGAATTGAAGGCTTGGGCTGGGAGGACGCTAACGCAGAGTTAAGGGCACTGAAGATCTCAAAAGAGAATTGAAGGCACCGACAATCTGTGATATAACACCTGACAGTGCTGATGTGAGAAGATCTCAAAGGAGAATTGAAGGATGTGTGCGGCGTGCACGCATTTAAGCTTACGCCCATTGTGAAGATCTCAAAGGAGAATTGAAGAAGGGTTAACACCTTGGTGTGAGGGAAGAATTTATCAATGGTGCTTAGGGTAACATAGTGATGATAATTAGGGTTGCCACCAGGGGTTCGGCCCTATCGATTAGGCAGGCCGAAATAGTGATGAGGAGGATACTTGAGTTTAACCCAGACGTTGAGTTCAAGTTAGTTATAGTTAAAACTACGGGTGATGTTGTACTGGATAAGCCACTTTACGAGATAGGTGTTAAAGGTATATTTGAGAAGGAGGTTAACCTAGCCTTACTTAGGGGTGAGGCCGACATAGCTGTGCATAGTCTCAAGGATATGCCAGCCCAGATAAGCAGTGAATTAACCCTT
>JAPWUH010000040.1 GCA_028275645.1 Caldivirga sp. | reverse complement strand
ACTCAAGCGGTATGTGCCCTGTCCTAGCACCCGGGTCCACTGGGTCGGCTGACTGGGCGTAGACCGGTATGCCCACTGCCTCAACCACCTGCCTTAGGTAGGTGTGGGGTGGGGCGACGATTATGCTCGCCCCAAGCTCCCTAGCCACCTTCTCAGCTGCCTTAGCAAGCTTAACAGCACCACCATTAAGTAGCTCTGGGTAGGCCTTCATGTTTATTATGAGTACGGGGACCCTCATGGGTCCAGTTAAGAACTGGGGGTGTATAAGCATTATGATTATTACTGGGTTATTAAAACCTCCCCACCGGCCTCCTTAACAGCCCTAATAGCCTTAGCCGAGGCCGCCTTAACCTTAACCACAATTGGCCTCGTAAGCCTCCCCCCACCGAGCAGTTTGCCGTAGCCCAACTGGGTTAGGTCAATGACATATCTGCCACCCTCCTCCTTAACAAGGCCCTTCCTGATTAGTGAGTCGGCTAGGGCGCTTAGGTCGCCTACGTTAATTGCCTTAACCTCCCTGCTGGGCCTGTAGAAGCCGTGCTTACCTATCAGTGGGTATAGTTCACCGTTGGTTAGCTTTAGGAGTAGGCTCTTCTTATGCTTAAGTAAACCCACCCTACCTCCACCTCCCCTCTGCCCCCTACCCCTATGCTGCCCAACCCTACCCCAGGAGTGGGTTCTCCAACCCCTAAGCTTCCTGGACTTCCTTTCCCTACGCCTCACAGGCACCCTTAATGGGTAGGGTTTAAAACTTTGCAACGTTGATGGGGCTGATGAGGGTTATAGCTAAGGGTGCTGAGGCCCTGCTTTACCTTGAGGATTGGCTTGGATTAACGGTGCTCGTTAAGGAGAGGGTGCCTAAGGGGTATAGGGACCCCGTCTTCGATAGGATGATTAGGGTTAGGAGGACTATTAACGAGGCTAGGTTAATCATGGATGCGGCCGAGTTGGGTGTTAAGACGCCTGTGATTTACGATGTTGATGTTGTTAGGGCTAGGATAAGGATGCAGTACATTGAGGCGCCGACGCTTAACAGCATCATAAGGGCCAACGGCTACTCAGGACTCGTGAAGACGCTGATGAGGAGGATGGGCGAGCTGATAGGTATATTACACGCTGGTGGCGTGCTCCACGGTGACCCAACGCCGGCTAACGTGCTGGTTAGTAATAGCGACGAGTACCTGGTGGATTTTGGGCTTGGGGAGAGGGCTAGGCCAACTTGGGATGACAGATACCTTAAGAGAGCTGCCATAGACCTAAACGTCCTACTCAGGTCCCTTGAAAGCAACTACGGCGAAATTGGCAACGCACTCTTCAGAGACTTCATGGATGGCTACAGCTCAGTGGTTGATAAGGCGGAGCTGGTTATGAGGTGGGTTAGGAGGATTAGGAGCTTGGCTAGGTATTACACGGGTAGGTTAACCTAGCTACCCTGCTTCTCCCCAAGCTTAGATATAGTCCACTTAATGGCCTCAATTATCCTTTTTAACCTGCGCTGATCCCTATAATTCCTAATCACTATCCTAGTGATCAAGCCCTCACTGTTCCTCTCAACGTCGTAATTCAACGCCATCGACTCCTCAAGCTCACCACTGTTAACTAATTCCTCATCCTCACCCCTAAGCCCATTAAGCACCTTCTCTATGAAGAACCTCCTTAAAGGCGGCTGCTCGCTGATTGGCTTATTGAACTCTATCACCACCTCCTCGTCGTTGTACGTTAACTTCGCCAACTCCTCACCGTTGGGTGTCGTTAGGCTTATTGAGCCTTCCCTAGGCTGAACCCTATCGGCCGTGGTTATTGAGCCGGCCTTTATCAGGGAGTCTATGACCTTGAGAGTGGACTCAAGCATGTTCAACTCATCCCTAAGTTCATTAATCCTCTCCCTAATCCTCCTCCTAAGCTCAAGCAGCTCCTTTACGTCAAGCCCCTCAACACCCACGGTTAACTATCCTGGTTAAGTAAATAAAAGTTACTCCCAGCTTGTCTTAACGATCCAGGGGCTAGATTTAAAAAGGGTAACTGGGTTGATTGAGCGATGTCTGAGGTACCTACCGCCAACCTTGAGGAGTGGAAGCCTAGGACTGAGATTGGTAGGCTTGTTAAGGAGGGTAAGGTGAAGTCCATCGACGACATATTCATGGCTAACGCCAGGATACAGGAACCCGAGATAGTGGACGCCCTGCTCACCAACCTTAAGTATGAGGTCCTCAGTATAAACATAGTTCAGAGGCAGACCGACGCAGGTGAGGTTAGTCAATTCCAGGTGGTCGTGGCGCTGGGTAATGAGGATGGTTACGTGGGCCTTGGGATAGGTAAGGCTAGGCAGATAGGCCCAGCCATGGAGAAGGCCATAAGGAAGGCTAAGGTGAACATAACCCCGGTGAGGAGGGGGTGCGGCTCATGGTACTGCTCATGCGATGAACCACACAGTGTGCCGTTCGTGGTTAGGGGTAAGGCGGGTAGTGTGGAGGTTGAGTTAATACCGGCGCCTAAGGGTGTTGGTTTAGTTGCTGGTGATGCTATAAAGCCAATACTCAGGTTGGCTGGGATTAAGGATGTTTGGTCTAGGACCTTCGGTGAAACAAGAACCACACTCAACTTCGCCATAGCCACCTGGAACGCCTTGAAGAATACTTACATGTTTAAGATTTGAAATTTATTAAGGCTGATTAGCCGTACATAATCCTCTTAACGTAGTCAAGCAACTTAGCCTGGTCACCACTCGACCTAACTTTCTCGAAATCCTCCCTTGATAGGTAGAGCATGAGCGCCCTCTTATACAGGTTGGCGAACAGCTCCTTCGATAGCCTTAACCCATCCACGGGGTTAAGCCTATACGTGAATTGATCCAACGTGAACCAGCCTGAGTAACCCGTGTCCAGTAGTGCATATATGAAGTCGACGAATTGCCAAACATCCCCTGTACCAACGACCCTATCCTCATCGTTGCTGTGCCACTTAGCCGTGTTTATGTGGGTAACCACCACGGGAACCCCCATCCACTTGGCCACGTAAACCGTGTAGGCTGGTTCAACGGCGTACATCAACTCATGGCCATAGTCTATCGTTATGCCGAATAACTTATCACGCAATTCACTGTTTAACCTACTGGCCAACATAATGGTTACGTGTGATGTTGGCGTTATCAAGTTGCCTTCACGGGGCTCCTTGGGCTTAGCCTCAATTCCAAAGGACCTTATGCCGAGCCTAAGCGCCTCCTTACCCAGGTTGAGTAAGCCGTCGTAAAGTAGCTCAAGTTTCCCGCCGTAGTTGACCTCAAGGCTGTAGTCCCAGCCATCGGAGCCAAGCCATATTGACACCGAGTCCACGCCAAGCTCACGGGCAATGTCGAGGCTCTGGGTGAATGTGCTTATGGCCAGTTCCCTAACCTTAGGGTCTGGGTTTGTTAAGGTGCCTAGCTTAAATACGTGAAACCCGGTTAAATCCATGGCTAACCCAGCCAATTTAAGGCCGAGCTCGTTAACAGTTGACTTAACCTCACTCACCAAGTCACGCCTAACCTTAAGCTCATCGTCCAGGAACTGGGCATCAACAGGGACCACACCCTCAATACCAGCCTCCTTAATCCTCCTCAACTGGTTAACCAACCCACC
Organism: Caldivirga sp.; assembly: GCA_028275645.1. Taxonomy (GTDB): domain Archaea; phylum Thermoproteota; class Thermoprotei; order Thermoproteales; family Thermocladiaceae; genus Caldivirga. The sequence goes on along the minus strand of JAPWUH010000040.1, from coordinate 5,158 downwards.
AGGTAGGTTTGGGAAGTAGCCACCCCTATTGAACCTGTCCGAGAAGTCCCCCGCAGTCCACGTCCCGGCTGCAAACTTGACGTTAAACTCCCTTAGGAAGGAGTCAACCACCTTACCCTCCATGAAGCCTGCGTAGGCTGACCTTAACCTGTCCAGGCTTGCCATGGTTAACCGTATGCGGCTTAGCTTTTAAGTTATAATTAACATTAACCATTGAACATGTTAGGTGGTTAATGTAGGTGGAGCCTATTTAGGAACTCCGTGTAGAGGTCCCCATACCTCCTCTCATCCTTAGGTTCAAAAACCTTAATGTTAAAGGACTCCCTGACAATGGACCTAAGCTCACCCAGGTTCTTAACCATGCCAAGGCCTGCCGCTTGGATGAGTATGTTACCCAGTGATGTTGATTCCTCAGGCCCTGCATAGACAGGTATACCCATTACGTTGGCTGTTAACTGGTTCATTAGGCTGTTCCTAGAGCCCCCGCCAATAATGTTGACCCCGTTGAGTCTCCTACCCGTTATCTCCATAGCCTTCTCAAGTATGTACCTATGCTTGAGGGCAATGCTGGTTATTATGACTCTGACCAATTCCCCAAGGCTACTGGGTTCCCTCTGCCCAGTCTCCCTTAAGTAACCCTTAACCTCCTCAACCATGTTTATTGGCGCTAGGAACCTTGGGTCATCGACGTCTATGAAGGAGTCCGGTTGATCAACCTCTGAGGCTAGCTTGGTTAACTCATCGTATGAGTAATCCCTACCCTCAACATCGGATATTATCCTCCTAACCTCCTGTATGATCCACATACCCTGCATGTTCCTGAGGAAGGTTATCGTTCCAAAGGCCCCACCTTCATTAGTGAAGTTGTTTAACATAGCCTTTTCATTGATTAAAGGTTCACTTAACTCCACGCCAACCAGGTTCCACGTACCCGAGCTTACGTAGCCCGTGTACTCATTAACCATGGGGGCTGCTGCAATTGCTGAGGCCGTGTCGTGTGTTGCCGGTGCTATTACGCTAATATCCCTGCCTAGGTTAAGTATGCCCAACTCCTCCGCGACACTTGGCGCCAAGTGGCCGAGTTGCGTGCCTGCATCAACAATATCCTGGAATATGTGGGTTGGTATACCCAACTTCTCCATTATGTTAAAGCTCCATCTCCTACCCCTAGCGTTCAGGAGCTGGGTTGTGGTTGCGTTGGTGTATTCATTAACCTTAACGCCGCTTAGCCAGTAGTTGAACAGGTCTGGTATCATTAGCATTGACCTTGCGGCCTTAAGCCTCTGGGGGTTGTACTTGACCAGGGCGTATAATTGGTATAGTGTGTTTATCCTCATGAATTGTATACCCGTTTCACCGTAAATCACCTCCCTGGGCACTTTGCCGAAAACCTCATCCATTAAGCCCTCCGTCATGGGGTCCCTGTAGGCGTATGGAAGCCCGAGGAGTTCGTCATTTGAGTCCAGGAGGGCGAAGTCAACCCCCCACGTATCCACGCCCACTGAGGCTAATTTGCCGCCATACTTCCTGACCGCTGCCTTAATCGAATTCTTTATGTTAACCCATAGTTGGAGTACGTCCCAGTGCATGTGATTGCCAACCCTGATTATTTGGTTGGGGAACCTGAGTAGTTCATCGATCGTCAACCTACCGTTCTTTAGGTCTAAAACCCCTGCAATGGCCCTACCCCCACTGGCCCCTATATCTATTGCCAATAAGACGGCAACCTCCATACCCACGTCACTTTGAGTTCATGTACCTCTCAACTATTGGCAGTATGCCCAACTCCTTAAGCGTTTCGATGGTGGGTATCCCATCCTTATCCCACCCCATGTAGCTGTAGTACTCGTCAAGCATAGGCTCAAGCTCAACCACCTGACCCTTGGCACCACCCTCGCTCAACGGCTCCTTAAGGAATCTCTCAGGTAGTGTATCATCCTTCCTACTTATGCCGTTTATGACATTGAACATCCTCTTCAAAGTGAATATGCGCCTACCCGCCGTTAAAAGGTCTTGGAGGGTCTTCCTCCTGCCGGTTACGAGGGTGTACATTCCGGCTAGGTGTAGTGGTGGTATGTTTATGAATTTGCATATTACCAGCGATTCAAGAACCTCATGCCAAGTCTCCATCGTGGCCACTATACGCCCCTTGCCCATGTAAGAAACCCTATCGTACCTCTCGTAGATCTTGAGGTCCGTGACCCTCTCACCCTGCTCAATCCTGAATGTTAAACCCTGCAGGTGGTCAGCCCCCCTATTCGACGTTGCGTATTGCAGCCCCATGCCCTTAAAGGCCCTTGGGTCATGCATGGGCATTTCAGTGCCCTTAACGTGCATGCAGTACCTCTCAGTGCCCCTGCCTATCGTCCTCGATGCCATGCGGCATCCCTCACCAAGTAGCTTACCGAAGCCCTCACGCCTACCTATCATCTCAATTAGCTTAAGCACAGTCTCCTTATCACCCCACTTAAGCTCTAACCCACCCGTATCATCCTTAGTCAATAGGCCCTTTTCGAAGCTCTCCATGGCCCAGGCTATGGTGACTCCGGTGGATATGGTATCTATGCCGTACTTGTTGCACAGGTCATTGGCCTTGATTATGTATTCGGGGTCGTCGATCATTAGTAATGAGCCGAGTGAGGCTATGGTCTCGTACTCAGGCCCCCTACCCTTAACATCATTGACCTCGACGTACTTCCAGCAGTGTATTGGGCATGCCCAACAGGCCCTATGAGCTTTAACAAGGCCCTTCTCCCTAAAGGCCCTACCGCTTATGTTGTAGACATTATCCCACTTGCCAACCGTGAAGTTCTTTATAGGCATGTCACCGTACTCGTAGAATTCCTCAACCTCACCCGCTGTGCCGTATATCGAGTATATTTGGGTTGTGGGGTAGGATAGTATGTAGGGTAGTAGCCTATTTATGTTACTCCTAAGCCTCTCAGGGTCCTTAACCTTAATCTGCCCACTGCCCTTAACGGCAATGGCCTTAAGGTTCTTAGAACCCATGACGGCGCCCATGCCAGTCCTACCCGCAACCCTAGGTCCATCTGGGGTTATGTCGGAGGCTATTATGGCGTATCTAACCAACCTCTCGCCGGCTGGGCCTATTGCGGCTACGCGAACTGCCTTATCGCCAAGTTCCTCCTTGATCCTAAGATCCGTTTCAACTGTTGTTAAGCCCCAGTACCTGGATGCGTCACGTATCTCAACCTCGCCATCATGCACGTACAGGTAGACTGGGTTACTTGACCTACCCTTAATTATGATGCCGTCGAATCCAGCCCTCTTCAATTCAACACCCCAGAAGCCTGATGCGTGAGCCTCACCCCAAGCCATGGTTAGAGGTGATTTAGCGGCAACGACGTAACGCCCACTGCACTGCACCATTGTCCCAGTTAACGGCCCGGTCATGAAAATTAGCACGTTATCGGGGCTGAATGGCTCAACCCTGGGGTCCATTTCATCGAAGATAAGCTTGGTGGCTAACCCAATGCCGCCTATGAACATGTCGACGTCCTCCTCCTTCAAATCCCTAACCCTAACCCTGCTGCTGGTTAAGTCAACCTCCAGTATCTTACCCATGTAACCAAACCAATCAACCACACCACTCACCTAACCCTGGAAGTAGAGCTTCATGTACAGTTCAACGTCCTTCTCCGGTATTACAGGTGGCTCCTTACCCAGCGCCATGGCTACGAATTGAGCCGTGGCAACCTCCTCAAGGGTCTCCACTATGGCCTCAGCCTCAAGCAAATTAGCCCCGAGGCCAACTACACCGTGGTTCATCAGTATTATGGCGCGTGCACCCTTGAGCGCAGCATCAGCCACGAGTTTTGCTAACTGGTCTGTTCCGGGGAAGGCGAAGGGGACAACCTCAACCCTCCTAAGGGTCATGACCGCCTCTACGGATATTGGCTTCAGGTTAACGCCAGCTAGGGCCAGGCCCAGTGTGACTGGGTTGTGTGCATGTATGACGGCGTTCACGTCCGGCCTAACCCTATATATTGCCGCATGGAAGGGCGTCTCCGTTGATGGCCTAAGGACACCCTCAATGACGTTGCCATCCAAGTCAACCTTAACTAAGTCATCAACGTTAACGTTGCCCTTAAAGACACCGCTAGGTGTTATCCAAAACTCACTGGCCCCAGGGACCCTTGCACTCACATTACCTCCAAGTGCGGACACCAGGCCCCTTTCATACAGCGCCCTCATTACGCGTACAATCTCCCGCTTAATCTCATCCTCACTAACCAAGCCTACACCCTCCTCCCCCGATGACATAGCTTGAAGTTAGCCTTAGGTTATATATAAACATTAGCAATTATCAGGACCTAACATGTTAGGTCCGCATGAGGGATTAGTAATGGTGACTTAACTTAACCAAGGCTTAAATACGTGCGGTGGACCCGCATCTATGGAGCTTACGGGTTCAGCCCTACTTAGTAAGATCTACGGTGGATTAATGGGTAAGAACATTGGTGGTAGTTTGGGAGCACCCTATGAGAGGGGGTTTGGGCAGGATGACCTAATTGAGGTTAAGCTTGAACGCAGGCTATACCCTAATGACGATTTTGAGGTTCAGATGGCTTAGTTAAGGCTGATTGAGGATAGGGGGCTTAACATAAGTGAGCATGACCTGGCGCAATGCTGGTTGGACTGCATACACTACAACTGGGATGAGTACGGCTTCAGTAAGAGGAACCTCAGGCTAGGCATACTACCACCAATGTCTGGGTTCTTCAATAACTGGTTTAGGCACTGCATGGGCTCGCCCATTAGGTCTGAGGTGTGGGCCATGATTGCCCCAGGCCTACCTGATGTTGCAGCCACGTACGCCTTCATGGACGCCATAGTAGACCATGGGGGTGGTGAATCGGTCTACGGCGAAGTCTTCAACGCAGTGCTGGAGTCCATGGCATTCGTGAGCAGTGACCTGAAGAGGCTTATCGAATACGCCTTAAGCTACATACCCGAATCCAGCATGACCCATAAGGCCATAGCCATAGCCCTGAGGGCTCATGAGGAAGGGCTTAACCTTAAGGAGGCAAGGAGACTCATAATTGAATCCGCCCCACCTGAGTATAGGAGGATAGCCCAATACTCCCCAATCAACCTCGGCTTCGAGGTGCTCGGCCTACTCTACAGCAATGGTTTC
>JAPWUH010000039.1 GCA_028275645.1 Caldivirga sp. | reverse complement strand
ACGTAGAGTTCCCCATTCTGAGTCTCGCAATACTTACCCAACCCACTTAGGAACACGTCGAAGTTTTGGTCAAGCTTAACCCAATGGTCAATTATCGTTATTAGCCTAACACCCCTCCTATGAAGCTCCTCGGAGAGCCCCCTTGGGTTAGGGAACTTTGACCTATCCCAGGTGAATATCTTGCCGGAGTCCATGTACTGGAGGTCTAGGTACACTGCCAATGGTTTAAGGCCGAAGGCCTCGAGTTCATCAACAATCCTAACTACGACATCCTGGGGCTCATAACCACAGCACCTAGATATCTGGTAATCGAGGGCCCAGTCAGGTGGATCTAGGGGCTTGCCCGTTATGTCTGTGTAGTTCTCAACAACCCTCTCAATACTGGGCCCCCTTATGACGTAAACCTCAACATCACTGTGGGGCACCGTAACCCTGACCTCATTATACCTGGTTAGGCCAATGTCGAAGTGGAGCTCGGCTGGTGAGTTAACGAATAGCCCAACCGCCTCACCGTGCCTGACGCTTATTAGGAATGGTATTGAGGCGTAGAGTGGGTCACTGTACCAGCCGTATGGGGCTGATGCGGATGCATCCAGGTTCCACATCCTAACCCTAACCCTCCTCCTATCAAGTTCGTAGGCCTTCTCCCCAAGCCCAAGCACATGCTCCTTTAAGTCAAGGTCCTTGACTATGGTTAACCTGCCGTTAGACTCCTCAACCCTAAGCCTATGACCAAGGAACCCACCCTCGTAACTAGGCCCCTCAAAGACGCCAACAACCCTGTTCGGCCTATAGTTGAAGGTTACTACCGGCTTTGGGTTATTAATGAGTAGTCTAAACCCTAGCTCATTCTCCTCAACGCTAACCCTCATGAAAACAGTTCTAGCCTACTCCCTTTTTAACAGGTGCCTCATTTACTGCTGCCGAGTACCTTGAGTAGTTCGCTTAGCCTAGCCTTAATGTCAGCAAGTTCCCTTGATAATGCTTCATTCTCGTTCTTTAGCCTTAGGTTCTCCTCCCTCAGTTTATCGTAATCCTCCTTAAGTCTCTTAAGCTCCTCCTCAACCTTGCCGCAGGACTCAGCTGCCTTAATCTTATCACTCCTAACCCAGTAAACCACCTGGCTATTCTCCTTAACCCACCTAAGCTCACCTGTCTCAAGGTCAAGGTCAAGCTCCGTGAGTATTACAAACACGTCGCCCTTGCCTATGTCGTACTGCTTAGTAACCTCCGTGAAGAACCAGTTCTTAATGTCATTGAACACCTTTGTTAGGGATTCCCTGAATTCACGCCTATCCCTCAACTCGTTAAACTTAGCCTCACCCTCCTCCTCACCTAGGCTTGTCCTCAGGCTATTGGCCACGGCCCCGAATATTATCCTGAAGAAGTCGGGCCTACCACCCTTACCATGCCTACCGAATAGTTTACCGGCGGAGGTTTTACCGGTTGATAGCTTGATCTTAATTATGCGCTTACCTGCTTCCGTAACAAGCTCAGATGTAGCGCTCTCCCTCTCAATCTCCTCACCCTCCTCCCCAGTCTCCTCAGACTGCTCAGACGACATGTGCTATTACACTTAAATTAGCTTATAAACCTATCCTTAAAAGAGCCATTGGGTATTTGCCGAGGGTAAGCTTGAATTAGGGTTTGGGTTTATATCTTGACGGCGTTAACCACACCATCCTGCCCTGGGCGTGACGTAACAACTGCCCTACCCACCTCAGTCTCTATGATGGTGCCCTTCACGATTATGCCCCTCTTGGCAAATTCACTGTTTGCCGGGGATTCAACTATCCTAAGTATCTTAGCCTTCCTACAGGTGCCGCTACCCTTATCGTAAACATTGGCGTAGCTAACCTCAGCCAGCCTAATCTTAAACCCACCACCGGTAACCCTCTCAATAAGTCTTCTATCCACATTCCCCAGCCTAGTGTTGGTGGGTGGCCCACCGCCTAGGGCCTTCCTCTTAACCTTATAGGGCCTGGCCCTAAATCCACCACTCACCTTCCTGTTGTCATTACCCTGGTAATAGGCGGCCAACTTAGCCATTACCAAGCACCCTAAGGCCAAGCCTTTTAAACATTAACTAGTGTAGTTCCATCCTAACCATGACCCCCTTCCCGCCCTTTTGAGGGGCGGGTTTCACCGTGGGGGTCTTGGGCGTTGCCCCCTCTTTGGGGGTTATTGGTTTCGTTCTTGGGGTGGTGATAAGGGTGGGGTATCGCCCCACCGGCTCATCTGAGGGAAGCAAACCCCCTCTCGGGGGCACCACCCCAAGCACCAAACACCTGCGCAAAACTGGGATTAACAAATCTATCGTTCAAAACTCCACGTAGTGGGGTAACCCTGCCCTAAAGGGCGAGGCTTGCCGGTATGTCCAAAGTCGTATATCTTTACGGTATTTCCTGAATGGTTAATCGATAATCCTTAATAAGACTTCCACGTTGGGAGTATACGTGTCCCTTAGGAGAATCGGGACCATCCTGCATATTGCTAAGGATGGCTTAATAGTGGCTAGGGTTAATGTGGATAGGGCTGATAGGTTAGTTGGGTTAACCGTCATGGACTACTCCATGAGGAGGATAGGGAATATTAAAGACATAGTGGGTCCGGTCTCATCCCCCTACGCATTAATAAAACCCGTCAAGGGTTTAAACGCATCTGAGTACATTGGTAAGCAGGTTTACGTTAGGGGCGTGGACCTTGAGAGGGCCATGAGGGGTGGGCGCCATGAATAAGTGCCCAGAATGCGGCTCAACTGAGTTCGTATACGACGAACAGAGGGGTGTCTTGTTCTGCGCCAAGTGCGGCTACGTAATTGAGGAGCACATAATCAACACAGGGCCTGAGTGGAGGGGTGTGGATAAGAACGGTAGGTCGCTGGCCAGGGCCAGCCCAGTCAGCGTAACCGCCCCTGGGCATGGGATGCTGATTAACATAGTTAAGCTGCGTGAATCAAAGCTGAGGATTGTGAAGCCTGTGACACTGCTCACCACCAGTGAACGTAACGTAATGGAGCTGAGGTCCATCACCAAGCAGATCGTCGCCAACGTGGGGCTTCCCGAATCCATAGTTGATGAGGTTGTTTTGAACTACAGGGCTTTGGTTAAAATGGGCTATAGGGGTAGGATTAAGGAGACGGCCCTAGCCCTAGTTTACATAGCATGCAGGAAGCGCAACATACCGTGCACCATGAAGGAACTCCTTAAGAACAGTGACGTGAACACTAGGAGCTTCAACAAGGTTTACGCACAGATAGCTAGCCTAATGAACATTAAGGGGATTTACAACGACGAGCAGCTCATGAACATGACCCTGAGGATACTTAACTCAATAAACATCAGTAGCAACATTAAGCATAGGTTAATTCTGCTGATGAGGGACCTGATAGAGAAGGGTAAGGCTAATGGCATATTCAACGGCAAAACCATTACCTCAACGGTTGCAGCCATGGTGTATGCATCACTGTTGATATACAACGTTAACGTTAGGCAGAGGGACATAGCATCAATAGCTGGGGTAACCGACGTGACCATAAGGAACAGGTACAATGAACTGCTGAGGCGCCTGAACTTCAGGATAATAGTCTAGGCCTTAAAACTACGCAACTCAGATTCTGGTTAGGCTCTGAATTAAATTTATTAACATACGGGCGCAGTATCGTATTCATGCCCAAAGTGAGTAGAGTAATGGGCTACTTAACGTTAATAGTTGTGTTAACGTGCACTAGCCTAATTACGGTCATTCACGCCCCATTGGCTAATACACCGTTAAACCCACCCCCCACACCCCTAAGTGGGTTTCACTACGCTGGGACGCTTAGCAATGATAGCCCAGTCATAGTCACCATCTACATACCCCTCAGGAACATTGACCTACTCTTCTACTACGCCCAAGCCGTATCAACCCCAGGCTCACCCATGTACCACCACTTCCTTAGTAGGGAGGAGGTGGAGGCGCTCTTCTACCCAACCGATGAGTATAATGAAGTGCTTACCTACCTTAGGGGGCATGGGTTCAGGATACTGCTAACCGCAGCCGACTCAATAATAGTGGCCTGGGGTAACGTTAGCATCGTCGAGAGGTACCTTGGCCTAGGCTACGCAGTCTACAGTAACGGGTCCTTAAGCTACTACGAGTCCTACGGGGTGCCGAAGCTGGGCGGCATCATGGTCTACTCATCTAACTTAACAACGCTTCTTTTCCAATACCCACAACTGTTGATCATAGGCAGTGAACTGGGCAATATATTGCCAGGTTACGTTAAGCGTGCCGTAAACCTGACATACCCCATAGAGGCCTATTGGCCCACTGAACTGCAGAGGGTCTACAACGCCACCGCCCTGTACAGAGAGGGTTACTATGGGCAGAACTACACCATAGGCATCCTCGACTTCTTCGGAGACCCCTACATAACCTCCCAACTGGCCTATTTTGACAATGAAACCGGCCTCCCAAACCCGCCAAGCTTCAGTGTAGTGCCCATAGGTCCATACAACCCCAACCTGGGTGTCTACAATGGCTGGGCCTATGAGGTAAGTCTCGATGTTGAGGTTGCCCACGCAATGGCGCCCAGAGCCAACATTGTGCTTTATGTGGCAAACCCAGCCCTACCACTAGCAGCCATAATAGCCTACATTGTTGACCAAGACGCCGTTAACGTGGTCTCCCAGAGCTTCGGCTTCCCAGAGTCCATACTATCCATGGTTAATGGACCTGCCTTCTACTTCAACGTCGTGCTGACTGACGAGTACTACGCCCTAGGTAGTGTTGAGGGGATTACCTTCCTAGCCTCCAGTGGTGATGGTGGTGGGGCTGGTTACAGCAATGGGCCATTGGGCACGGTCATTTACCCAGCCGCCTCACCCTACGTGACGGCGGTTGGGGGCACCACAACCTACATTCAATTACCCAACGGCTCCTACTACCAAACAGCCTGGTCCAGCTACGGCTTCATACCCCTCGGCCTGAATCTAGGTGGTTCAACAGGTGGTGTTAGTGTTGTTGAGCCTAAGCCCTGGTACCAGTGGGGCATAGCCACACCTGCGACATACCCATTCGGTAGGATGGTGCCTGACTTAGCCATGGATGCAAGCCCATACCCAGGGCTACTCATGGTTGGGCCAGGGAACACGCTGCTCATAGCCGGCGGGACCAGTGCATCATCACCGCTGTTAGCGGGCCTACTAGCCTTAATCATGGATGCCGTTAACTCAAGTCTCGGTTCAATAAACCCAACCCTTTACGAACTGGCCAACAGCAGCTGGTACGGTAAGGCCATAGTCCCCATCACCTTCGGTTACAACATACCCTGGACAGCCCACTACGGCTACAACCTGGTGACAGGACTAGGCACGGTTAATGTCGGTTACTTGGCGGAGGCCTTCTCGGCCTTAAGCAGGTTGGAGGGTGGTGGATTATCCATAACGGTGAATGTTTACAACGCCACAGGTGGCCAACAGAGGTACTATTACCCAGGTGAGGAGGTTGTCATAAGCGCCTCGATACTCAACTCAACTAGGCTGGTCACGTCAGGTAGCTTCTACGCCCTCATCGAGAGTGTTTGGGGTAATGTGACCACGGTGCCGTTAAGGTTCAGCGGCATTAATGGTTGGACAGCCTCAGTAGTCCTCCCAAGTAACGCCACCGGTATACTTGACGTTACCGTTTACGGGGAGGCAGGCGGCTTAAGGGGCTACGGCTACACTACAATATACTCAGGTTACTATGGGCAATTCCTACAACCCCTACCATTCATGCCCCTCTACCTGGGGTCAGGGGTACGGCTGGTCGTTAACCTAACAACCCCTGTGAGCGGGGTACCCCTCAACGTGAGCGGGGTTACGGCCCTCATCTACTACTATAATGCGCTTAACAACTCCTACTCACTCATCGGTAATGTAACCCTAAGGCCGCACCCATACTTCACACACGGCAATGTGTCCTACGTACTTACGGGTAAGTTACCCAGCAACCTACCCGTCGGCGTGTTTTTCATTAGGCTACTTAACGCCTTCGGCTTCGTACCATTCGTGAATGGCATAATGATGCAGAGCATGTACGTGCTGCCGACGGTGGTGGCGCAACCAGGCTCAGTGGCCCCAGGGGGAGGCGTAGTCGTGGTTGGTTACCCCATACCACCGTTAAACCTGGTTCAAGTATCGCAGGGTACGGGAACCTACGTGTTTTACAATGTCCTATATGGGTCTAACGTAACCGCCTACTTAACGTCACCAACGGGTAGGGTTATCAGTATGGCTAACGTACTTTTTAACCCATCCCTAAACGCCTACTACGGCGTGTTAAAGGTTCCTTCAAATGCAACCCCTGGCCTATACACCATTATCCTAAACGCCACCTACTCATCATACACCCTCAACGCCACCATAGCAGGCTCCTACTTCACCCAAATATATGTGGCTGGGGGTTACTCACTACCATCGGTAAGGGTCTCGTCAACGTACGCCTTTGAGGGGCAGGTCATAACCATCTACGCCAACATCACTTACCCAAACGGCACTGAGGTAAAGTACGGCATGTACTCGGCCACGGTTTACCCGCTTTCCTTATCGGACCTATACCCGCTGATAAGCCAGGTCTTCGAAACCCCACTTTGGTACAACCCAAGGTTGGGCCTGTGGGTTGGCAACATCACACTACCGTCCCAGTACTCCCTAGGTAGCTTAACCTACCTTGTGGGTAACCTGTACTTCTCATCACCATACGGCATATTGGTTACTGGCGTATCGGCGGATGGCTACCCAACTCCAAGCAGCCTATCAACCCAGTACACATTCTACGTCCTACCCTACACGGTGTTGAGCGGGGTAACGCTGAACGGCATTAGGGCCTATCACATGGCCTTAATCAACGATACGTTAATCGGCGGTGTCTACGTTGACAGCATCTTAATTAACGACACCATTACTGGTAATGTCACGTTGATTAACTGCAATGCCAGCGACCTAACAGTCATAAACTCACACCTACTGCTGGTATCCTCAGGCATCGGTAGGGTTATGGCCATTAACAGCACCCTTGAGTTATTCTCAAGCAGGGTTGGTGAACTGGACCTATCATCATCAACGTACGTCAACGAGAACTCGGTGATCGGTTCAATATACCCCGAGCCCCCCATTGTGGTCATCAACTCCCCTGTTAATGGAGCCAGCTTAACTGGGCTTGTGACCGTGAACTTCACGGTAATAGGCGATGATGTGCTGAACGTTAGCCTATACCTAAACAACCGCGTGTTAGCGACCTTCACGGGTAACGGCACGTTCACCTACACCATCAACACCGCAGACTACCCAGACGGCACATACGAGTTGAGTATTGTTGCCGTACAGTCCAGTGGGGCTGTGGCGTCATCTTCCATTAGGGTTAACCTGGTGAATGAATTGGCGTCGCTGGGCGTTGGTCTCAGTAGGTTGACTGGTGAATTGGCCTCAAACGTAACGGCCATTCGTAATGCCCTAGTTGAGTTAAACGGCAGCATAACGATGATTGAAATTCTACTGCTGGTGTCCCTAGCCCTAAGCGCAGCCGCCCTAGCCTGGTTTGCGGCCTCCAGGGTCAGGTTGGTTCAGCGTTCATGATTGTTAACGTGTTTTACATGCATTAAGGCGAGCCCCTCAATGCCTTTAACTGGCTTTAAACACCGCCGGGGTATGGTTACTTGTAGAAGGCTATTGATGCGTAACCCACGGTCTCGAGTAGGTAGCCGCTTGTGTCGCCTGAGGTTGCGTGCTTAAGTAGCTTAACGCCTGTGGCCCCCTGCTTCCTGGAGTATACTATGGCCGTCATTATTGCGCCGAAGCCGCACACGGAGACGTCGTACTTCTCCATTGCCGAGTAGAAGCCCTCCTCATTCATGTTGAGCACGTGCTCAATAACCCTCATATCCTTGTCCGTAGTCACCTCATGGGGCTCGTAGTGGTTTAAGTCGCTTGAGGCCACTAGGACCACCTCGCCGGCCCTCCCATCAACAACCTCACTTATGGCTGAACCAAGCCTCCTGGCCATGTCAATGGTCTGGTTCCACAGCACTATTGGCACTATCCTTGAGCCCGGGAATAGGTATTGTATGAATGGTATCTGAACCTCAACCGAATGCTCCCTCTCAAAGGCCGTTGGATCCTCAGCCAGGTCCCTAACCTTGGCTTTAATCTCCCTCGCCAACTCCTCATCAATCTCAACCCTACCCAGTGGCGTCTCCCACTCACCACTAGTCATGATTGCCGCTGGTGAGCCTACGCCGTAGTGGTTTGGGCCGATTATGATGAATACCTTGGGCTTGGCGTACTTACCCACCTCAACGTAGGCATGCGCCGCCACCGGGCCTGAATAGACATACCCAGCATGTGGCACAACGACCGATAGCACGTATTGCTTATCCTCCTTAACATTCATGGTTGACCTTGGCCCAATCTCATGTTCAATAGCCCACTTTATCTGGTTAATTAAACCATCCCTACTAGCCTCGTAGAACATCCCTGCGACGGCCGGTTTTCTAGTGACCATGCGGTACACACGCACCTTAGTTATTTAAATCATTTTGCATATCTTTCTAAATGACAAATGTGTAGTAAACCGTGGATAAGTATTTAAATCCTAGTTAAGCAACCTAAAGATATATGGGTAAAGAAAACATGAGGACATCCATGGCTAGGGCCCTTAGGTTAATAAACATTTCACTTTATATATTTGTAATACTACTGACCGTGGTGGTTAGCCTACTCTCACTATACATAGCCATAACGAGCATCCTAGGCTCAATACGCGGTATCGCTTCATTAACAGATTTAAACATCATAAGCCTACTATCATCTCTATTCCTAGTCGTGTTAACAATGGAGTTGATAGAAATGTTCATAGCATATATGGAGAGGGGTATGATAATAGTTGACATGGTCATAGCCATAGTGCTCACTGCAGTGGCGAGGG
>JAPWUH010000038.1 GCA_028275645.1 Caldivirga sp. | reverse complement strand
CCTCACCACCGCCGAGGTTCCTAACGAAACCCTTGATCCCGTATTTATCGGCCAATAACTTAACGTATGGCCTGAAACCAACTCCCTGTACTATACCCACAACCCTTATGTTCTTAGCTATGTAACCCACGCTCACCACATCTCCCTAACAACACCCCTCTCTCCTTCCCTAGCCCTCCTGGCTATCTCAAATATCTTATTGAACTCCTCCTCAACCTCCCTAACGGCCTTCTCAGGGTCATCACCAGCCATAAGTGCCAACTCCCTAGCTAACTCCTTCTTCTCCTCAATGAATTGGTTAATAGCATCTAGGTCAAGTCTCGTTATTATCACGCCCGCATGTACCATGACCAAGTCACCCCTGCTCACCCTCTCGTTGGCTATACCAATAACCACCGGCCTAGGTATACCGTCGCCTATATCAACGTAGGCTAAGGAGTTCTTATCATCTATGTCAAGAACCACGGCAGGTACAGCCCAACACATGTCACATCACCAAGCCTAGGTCTTTAGCTATCTCCACCGATAAACCACCCCCACCAAACCTAGCCCAAACGGCGCAGGCACCCTCCATAGAGACCATGCAGGGCCCAACTGGGTGATCTGGCGTGCACTGCTTCATGAACAGTGGGCAATCCGTCGGCTTAGCCTTACCCAGTGTGACCTCGGCACACCTACAACCAGGCGGTAAGTCATATCTCCACTCTTCAGGCGTTAAGTCCTTTATGCCAAAGTACTCAAAGGCATCAAATCTACTAAACATGGGTCTAAGGGCTAAGCCGCTCTTGGGTATATAACCAATACCCCTCCATGCTGAGTCCACGGTCTCGAACACGGTCCTAATTGAGGATTGAGCCTTCACATCGCCCTCCCATTTCACAGCCCTTGTGTACTCAATAACCACCTTAATATCATTCCTAGCTAACTGCCTAAGGATCTCCGCTATTGCCATCAAAACATCGTTAGGTTCAAAACCAGCCACAACCACTGGTATACCGTAGTTCTCAACAATCGGCGTCCAAGCCTTGCCACCTATTATTGTTGAGACATGGCCAGGCGCTATGACGCCCATGACGGGGTAATCATTGGGCTTCTCTCTAAGTATGTCGAGTGAATAGAAGGCGGCAGGCGGCGTTAGTTTTACTAGGCTCATTAACTTAAGGTTGCTCGGCAGTAGGTTCTTTAACGCAGCCTCTGCGTAACCAGGCGCAACGGTTTCAAAGCCTATTCCCACGAACACCGAATCCTTACCATGCTTCCCGGCGTCAATGGCTGCATGGACTATGCTATGCGCTATCCTAACATCGGCACCCAATGCCTTAGCCTCCGCAAGGCTGTGGGTGCCGTTCACGGGCTTAAGAGCCGGTAGCCTAAATGTATCGCCATATGTATACACAACCACACCCTCCAGTGCTAACTTAATCGTCTGCTCTATGTAGTATGATGGAGTGACGCATACAGGGCAACCAGGTCCTGCCACAAGTTCCACATTGTTGGGTACCAGGGATCTAATGCCAAAATGCACTATAGTCCACTCATGGGTGCCGCAGAAGTCCATTATCTTGAACAAGTAATCCTCACCATAGCTCCGCCTCAGTATGTCGGAGAACTTGAATATGTATTCCCTCAGTCTCCTGGTTATGTTAATGTTCCTCCTGAAGATTAGCTCAGCCACGTTAATCCTATCCTTAATCACGGGGCACTTCCAACAATCAATGCTCAGTTGAGGAAGACAGACGCTGTTGAGGCATGCTTGGTTATTAATTAACTGATTAACCACGCCATGCTTAATATGAACAGCGTTAAAATACTTTATTGTTAGTATAATGATAATAATGGGGTTTGAAACGTGAATTTTCGACAGCCAGGTTTACTTTGACCCATCCTCCTTCACAACGCCCTCCCTCTTTAGCTCCTCATACCAATTGGGATGCTCCTCCTTAACTATATCAAGCGGTATCTTACCGCTGTGGAACACCTCCCTGTACGGGAATATCCTTGGGTTGAAGTGCGTATACGTTAGGTGAACAAGCAGTAGGAATGTAACTGCCAGCACAGCCTCTTTAGTATGCATTACAAAGGCAACACCGGCGCCGGCCGATGGACCCCAGACAGCCATTATTATACCAGGAATACCCAGTACGGCAATACCCCAATAAACACCCCAGTACTCAAATAGTTCCTCCGGGTCGTACTTATGAACCCACTTAGGCGGTGGGTGCCTTGGGTTGATTAACCATATGGACCTATGCCACATGTACCTAACAAAGCCCCACGTGTATATCTGCAGTAAAGGCCACTTCTCTAATATGCTGTAACCCTTTATCTTATCGACAATCACCCTAGCCCCGTAATAGCCGAAGTGGGCTAGCACGAGGAAGCCCATTATTATACCGGAAATTATGTGAATAAGTATGATTAGCGGGTAGGGGCTAGTGAATGAGGGCCATAAGAAGTACGGTGGAGAACCGCTAAAGCTCACTAAACCATTGATGTACACCTGCCTCCACAGTGGGTTTCTGTCGAGCATCGTTACAAAACCTGTGAAGGCGCAGATTACGAATGTTACAAACATCAGTATGTGCTGGGCCCTCTGCCATGGATCCCACCTCTTGATCATCGGTGAACCAGCCCTCTTCAGCCTAACCCAAAGTCCAGCATCTCTAGCATAGGCCGCGAAGTGCCCCAGGACCCAGTATGAGCCGTAAAGCCCTATTAATATTATCAAAACATCAAATGCAACGCCTAGGAAGTAACTCCACGCAATTGGGTTGAATATGGCAACGGCAAGGTTCCAGTGAAGGTCATGCATTATGTGTATGAATTCCGCGTACTCTGGCGGTAGTGGTAGTATTGCGAAGTAATAAATAATGGCCCAAGTAAGGCCAACGTCAATTGCAGTTAATATACCGCTACCTATTAGCCTTCCACGGCTGTAGGTGGTCACCGTCTTAGCCATTCTGATCCACCCTACTTCTTCTCCTCCTTAGTAGATCTCTGCCTTGCCGCGTACCAGCCGCCGGCTATTGCGCCAGCTACGACTGTGGCCGCCCCAATGACGGAAGCTGCTGTGGCTAACTCCTTAGCTGACCAACCAACGTATGGCAGCTTGACGTAGAATGGCTCATACGCATCTGTGAAGCCTGGATTCGTGCACGCTATGCATACCCCTCCCTGCCTAGTTGGGCCACCAACACCGGCGACCCAGCCAATCTTGTTCCATGGGCAGTGAGCCACAGGGCCTTTGCAGCCAACTGCGAATAGGCACTTATTGTCGTTAGCGCCTGGGTAAGGCCTGAAGTCACCGGCAGCATAATACGCAGCCCTTGGGCATTGCTCATGCGTTGTATACTGATATATAAATAGGGGCCTACCGTACTCATCCAGGAACCTAGACCTTTGTAATATATCCTTGGGTAATACACCTAAAGCTACTAACGCAACCAACGCCAGTGTCCTCATTATGGCGTTAGGTCCGGCTGGGCACCCAGGCACGGCAACTATGGGCTTCGAGGTTGAGAAGTCTGGGGTTATGTCCTTGTCAAAGTAGTTTCTGAAGGGCTGCATCTCGGGCATGAAGTAGTCTTGGTGTATGGCACCCGTTATCCCCCTGTATGGGTCATCGAAAAGCCCTATTGCACCAGTTGGTGATAGGGACCAACCATTGCTTGGATAAGTAAAGTTGGGCGGTGGCTCTAGGACCTTGTTCGCGGGTATGCCACCATAACTCGCGCAGTTACCTACACCAACCACGGCGACGGCTTGACTTAGCAATTTCTTGAACCACTCGGTGCATGTGTATGGGCCAATCTTGCAGTAGAACCCTCCCTCCGTCGTGATGTTGGTGCCAGTTATTCCGTACTCGGCTGGTAATGAACCCTCGAGAACCAGGACATAGGGTCCATAAACACCCTGAGCAACGTCGTAGAGTATCTTATCAGCGGTGCCTGTGTAGAACTCCTCGGTTGTGTATGGTGTTAGTTGCTCAGTCTCACTGAACGATGTCACATGAGTAGCGCCCCACTCAGGCATTACGGTTTCATGGAAAATCAGCCTAACGGTACCAGGCCCAACCAGGGGTGTCCTGCCGAGAAGCACATCGAGTAGGCTTGGGTCTGTTGCCTGTATTATGGATGTGGTATTGCCTGCGCAGTCCTGGGCTTCAAGCCATACAACGCCGATGTCACCCCTACGTACTGAGTCAGCGAAGGCCTTCACAACCCTATCCCAATCAAGTGCCGTAAGCACTGCCGCCAGCGCCGAGGCCTTTAGGAAGTCACGCCTTGTAAGTTTTATCTCTATCCTGGGTGCCATAGTATTTTAGAGTGACTTTACTGAATTTATAAGGAGAATTCTCACACTCTTGAAATGAACCATCTTTCAAAATCAGCACTAAAATACCCTCAGCCCTCATGCAATCGAAGGTGCACTGCAGCCTATATATTAGCCCATCGTTACGGTTCAGATATTTGGTGTAGTGGCCATTATTTAACGGGCAGTTACGTAGCCCCCTGGCGCACGCCACCGCCAGTACTCCTGAGTCACTGATGACGATTTTAGTGCCGTCATTCAACGTTACTGTTGGGAATGCGTGGATTATTAAATAGGCAACGAGGGGCTCTAACGGCGTATCCTTAAACTGCCTGACAAGTGAGCTTGCATCCTCATTATTATCCATTAGGTAATGCAACAAATCCTTAATGTCCACGATCCTTAAACCATCTAGGTTGGATATATTGATCCTTTTACGAAATTCCTCAATCATTTTGATTATTATATCCTCGTTGAAACCAAGATATCTGCTTAACAGGTAAATGGCGTCCTTATTATCATGTAGGGCAAGTAGTAGTAAGCCCTTAAGTGTCAACTCGATGAGGCCGTAATCCTCCCTGACATATCCAAGATCTAAAGCCTTCCTTACGTAACGATAGGCTGTAGCCAATGTTAACCTTGATTCCTTATAAACCTCATAGGGTGTTGATGGACCCCTTCTGACGAGGACATTAAGGATCTCTAGGATCTTATCTAAATCAAAACCCTTCATAAATGATCACCATGATGCCCCCTAATTTTCCTCAACAACTCCTCAATATTGACTTTATCCAGATCCCCATGCCTATTAGCATTATTATCCAGGTTATCTAAGTTCATGAGATGGTTCAATAAATCCCTCTCATTAAGAGCTTCAATAAGTATATCCGGCTTTATTGTGAGCAATGTTACGAATGAAATGTACTTTTTTAATAAACGTCTTCTCTCCTCAACGTTTGATAAATCATTTGATTTTTCCATATTAAGCAATAGTTTTACTGCAATATATTTAAAAATTTTATTCTTACACAACACCTGCGTTCTCATTATAGCTATATATCTATATATTTCCTAATTAGGCTTAGGGTCTCATGCACCATCCTTTGTGCACACCTTTCGCCCTCCTCTGATAGGCCTATGTATGGTTCATCATACGGTGGTTCACATTCAACCAACCAGACCTCCCTGGCCGTTGTTCCGAGAACCCTTATCCCATTTAATACATCTGTTATGCATATCCTACCATCTAGTGAGGGTCTAAGCAGGTCATTAGCCTCCAGTGGGTTGCTCGGTGGGTTTAGGTCTGGTTTTAGTATCTCAATCGTACCTTTCGGTCTTGATCTGCGTTTAGCGCCAACAAGTATTAATACGTCGGGTTTCTCCCTATTTATTAGGTCAACCGCCGATAATGCGTCCATGCTCACGTCAATGATCTTAACCCTACTATCATTAATGGCGCTGCTAAGCAGCTCACCAACCCTCAGTCCAACCGCCATATCGCCCATGGGTAGGTAACCGGAGTAGGCAATTACAACCCTCATATGGCCATCGCCACCAGATCCTTAAACTTAACTAGTCTGTACCTATCAAGTTGGGCGTCATACAGTAACCAATTATGGTCTGCGCTCTTCACGGCGAAGTACCTGAGGTCCTCGTCATAGAAGACGTTAATCATGGCTGAGCCAAAGGCGCTGAATAACTCACCAATGGCCTCCACATAACATATGTCCTTAGACTTACCATTAGATACGCAGCCATTGTACTCACTACTTGCCTTCTTCAGTGCATTTACTACGGTTTCCACATCAACCTCGGCACGTGATGCACCATCATCAAGTACTATCTTCGGCATATCCCTACCCCTTATATTTTCTTTTAAGGTGAACTTATCAAGAAGCTGAGAATTCGCCTTATAAGCTGGTGGGTTTATTAATGAAATCGCATGTCCACGATAAAGATTTGGCTAGACCCAATAACAAGAATAGAGGGTCACTTGGCAGCATACATAGAAATAGACACGACAACAACACCCCCTCACGTAACCACCGCCTACACATCAGCTATGATGTTTAGGGGATTCGAGGTCTTCCTAAGGGGTAGGCCACCTGAGGATGCCATAGCCATAACAAGCAGGTCCTGCGGTGTCTGTGGCGGCGCTCATGCTAATGCATCAGTAGTCGCCAATGATGTAGCATCAGGCTATACACCAACCCCATTGGGTGTTGCCCTCAGGAACATGGCCTACTCAATGACTGATTACATATACGACCACTCGATAATCCTTAACATGCTCGGCGGCCCAGACTACAGTGAGTTAATCGTAAGCAAGCTAACCCCAAGCGTTTGGCAGGAGGCCCAAACAACGTCCACGCAGTACAGCGGTATACATGGCTACAAGACCATAGCTGACATAATGAAAGACCTAAACCCAATAACGGGCAGGATCTGGCGGCTCACGGTTGAGTATCAGAGGATAGCTAGGGAAGCTGGTGTGCTACTATATGGTAGGCACTCACACCCATCAACCCTCGTGCCCGGCGGCATTAGTGTCGACTTATCACTGGCTGGTTCAATATTCGAACAGTACTACACGAGGTTAACTTCATTAACTGCGTGGGTGAAGTTCGTGTGGGCGATTTGGCAGGACCTGCATGATTTCTACGTAAGCCTTGGTTACGAACTAAATGGTAAGACCCATGACCCACCATCAGAGTTCGCATCAGGTTGGGCTGACGACCCGGAGACTTACGGTAGCTTTGCCTCTACAAGCAGTCCGAGCCGGTGGAAGACACTGTGGGAGCACCTTGACGAGATTTATCAGGCGAGACTCGAGAAGCCCGGCTATGCCCAGGGTAGCAACTTAATTACTAAGAGCGTTGTCGAGATAAACCAGGGGTGGCTCGAATTCGTGGATACTAGCTTCTACCACGATTGGTACAAGGATAATGTTAAACCACCCTGGGGCTACTGGATTACGGAGGACCCGTTAGGCAACCCAATAGCCTTTGGCAACATGGACCTGGTACCCTACCACCCATGGAACAAGACGACGATGCCCAAGCCACAGGCCATAAACTTTGCCGAGAAGTATAGCTGGGATGCGGAGCCAAGGCTTATGCTTAAGGATGGCACAATAGCGCCAATAGAGACTAACCCAATAAGCCAGCTCTGGATAGATACGCTGCATGCAACAAAGGTTGAGTTGCAACCATATGGCGAGATTTGGTCAAGCAATGGATCGCAACTATCATTTAAATTACTACCGGCTCAACCCTCCTCTGGGGCACCCGAGATATGCCCAACCCCGGGCGGTTGCCCAGACCTGTATGGTGAGTTAACCATAACGTGGAACCTGCCTAAGTACTCAACAACCATTGAGAGGGTTCTGGCCAGGGCGGTCCACCTGGCTTTGGTAACCAACATAGCATGGGCTAACCTTGAGTACGCCCTAGCCCAGTGGGCCGCTGGGCACACTAGGGCATCAAGTCCGTGGGCTCACGGTAGTTACCCAAGCTTCAGCTACTCAATTGGTTGGTGGCATGTGCCTAGGGGCACAAACCAGCACTGGCTTGTTCAGTCCAATGATAAGATACTGAATTACCAGTACCAGGCGCCAACCACGAAGAACGTGAGCCCGAGGAACAATAGGTGCACGGGCGTTTACTCAAGCCAGTGCACGGGGCCCTTCGAAATGTCAGCCCTGAACTCCTGGGTGACTGAGGAGGTGTCGCCTGATCAGTGGACTGGTCTTGACATAGTTAGGGCTATTAGGAGCTTTGACCCATGCCTAGCCTGTGCCGTGCACGCTGAGGTTAAGGGTGAGGGTGGCAGGATTTATAAGACGATTGAGAAGGTGATTTACAACGCATGCTCCCTGTGAAGGTAATAGGCCTTGGGAACCCAATATACGGCGATGATGGTGTTGGGTCTTGCCTGGCACGCTTCCTCTCTCAAAATAATGACCTCGTAATTGACGGTAACGCTCATGGGATAGCCATACTAGGTAACCTAATGGATGCCCAGAACCTAGTGTTTATTGATATAGACACCGATCTTAAGCCCGGCGAGGTTGCGTTGGAGAGGATTGAGGGTGAGTTGAGGATTGAGGATACGGCAATGCTCGATGCGCATAGGGCCTCGCCTAGTTTGTTGATTGGTTATCTAAGGGCCATGAGGGCCCTCAATGGTGATGCTTACGTCATAAGCATAGGCCCTGGCAATATGGAGCCATTTAAACCCGTAAGTAAGGAGGTCCTCAACTCTATACCTAAAGTCATTGAGTTACTACGGGAAGTGGTTAGCAGATACGGTGTTACATTGAATGTGCAGGGAGACCCCAGGGACTTCGTAATTAAGTGCTACGAGGATGCCCTTGGGCCTGAGAGCAATCCAACTTCCTAATACCAACTATCAAATCCCCAATTTGCCTAAGTACATCTATTGTAAACCCCCACTCACCCCTAGCACCTATCATCACCAGGCTCCTATCACTCGACACAGGCGTTATGACGATGTATAAAGACTTACCCTGTGGTTCACCCCACATCAGCGTTAAGCCCCTCTGCTGGAGCTTAAGGTTTCCAAACTCGATGCTCCTATCGGGACATACCGTAAGTCTATCCGTATAACTCACTAGAAGTTCCGTAACTTGGGGCTCAGGCACCTTAGACTCACTCAACGCCCTATAAAGCTCGGCAAGACCCACTGTTAAGGAATCCTTACTACCACCCATGACACCAATAGCCCTCCTACCACCGTCATACAGGACCCTAATAGTATCATTCTCAAACCTCCTCTTCGCAACAACATTAT
>JAPWUH010000037.1 GCA_028275645.1 Caldivirga sp. | reverse complement strand
GAGGTTCCCCATTAACCTTGACCACTATTGGGAGGAGTGCCTTTGGGAAGATTAAGGTCCACGGCCCATTCCTAGAGCCTAAACCAGCTGCCGTAATCACGGCGCCAATGTTCATCGGAACCTTAACCTAACCGTTAATATAAGCCGCACTCACCTGAAGTGAGTCACCTGGCATCCACCTGGTGTGGATTAACCATATGTTGGGTTGAGTGCTTACCTAAGCAGTGTCATTGAACTACTTCACTCATCTTGAACGCCTAGCCCCCTTAACCAACTCATCAACGTAAATGTTTAATGCTGCGAAAATCACGGTTAATACCGATATTACCGTGGCCGCCGCCAGTATGGGGTTCATGCCTGCACCATAGTGGTACCCATTAGCTATTAGCCATATGAACCAGGCTAGGAAACCTACCATTGCGCCGGCGTAGGCTACATTAAAGTACTTCGTCACGGTAATGAGAACCTTAAGGTAGTCCATATTCAAATTCGTAACCCTCGGTCTTTTAAACATTACCAGTACTACGTTAGCTGCTAAAGTTAAGGCAAGACCCCTTAGGCATGCCATTTCACTAGGCACGTCTTAAAGTATGGTGATGAGTTGTTCTTACCTCCTCACTAATGGCGGTGACTTCAATTATTGGTGGTGGGTTAGGGGATTAAGTAACCATGGGGAGGAAGTATAATTTAATGACCCATTGTGGGTAAATAAGCCCCTTAAGGCAGGGTCACTGGTACAGTTGCCTAGCCGCCTCCTGAATCTGCCTAAGTAGCCTTTCCCAACCACCATAAACCGTCCAACCACCGTCAACCGTTATTAAGGCTCCGGTTACGTATGATGATAGTTCAGAGGCTAAGAAGGCCGCGACGTAGGCCACCTCCCTGGCGTCACCGTACCTGCCCATGGGCACCCTACCCTCAATGTCCTGCCTGGTGTATTCACCCCTAGCTATGTTAACCTCCTGGGCTGAGGACCATATGTAACCTGGGGCTATTGCATTAACCCTAATGCCCAATGGAGCCCACTCGACTGCAAGTACCCTGGTTAAGCCCACTAGCCCAGCCTTAGCCGCTGCGTAGGCTGCCCGCTTAGGTAGCGCCACTATTGGCCCAACCATGGAGGCTATGTTTATTATCGACCCCTTAATCCTCTTGCTGACCATGACCCTCGCCACCAGTTGAGACATGTAGAAGGCGCCGAACAGGTCTATTCTAAGGGTCCTCTCCCAGTCGTCGATACTCAGGTTGAGGCTATCCCTAATCATGTTTATCCCAGCGTTGTTAACCAGTACATCAACCCTACTAAACCTATCAACGGTTGTCTTCACGATGTTTTCGCAGTCCTCATACCTACTAACATCCCCAACAACCCCGATGACCTCCCCCTCACTGATCTCCTCGCTAAGTCTCTTAACAGTGTCCTGAACCTCATTAGCGTTCCTGGCGTTGACAACTACCCTTGAACCCATCTCCTTAAACACCCTGGCTATCTCATACCCAATACCTCTAGTTGACCCAGTTACTATCACCACCTTACCCTTTAAATCTGGGAAGGCGGCCTTGTACTGGCTCAGGCTACCCATAGGTCAACCCCATTAGCCGGTTAAATAAGCATTGCACTAGACGTGTAGTACATAGTCCAGGGGCTGGGTGTACCCTATAGGGTTGTTTTAAACCCGAGTAATCGCCGCGACGTAGGGTTTAACTTGCTAAATAACCGCAGACCTAAACTGGGTCAATGCTGTGGGGGTTCCTTATGTGAATAATGCTTAAATACGCTGTTAAGTCAAATCGGGTCAATGAAGCCCTATACATATACAGTGGTGGTTGCCGCGGCACTACTGGTTGTAATAGCCGTCTTAACCTACATGTACATCACCACCAGGGTTAACTTAAGCTATGTTAATGATAGGTACGTTAAACTCCTTAACTCGATAATAAGTCTCCAACTGGTTAAGAATGTACATGGTTCATTACCCATTATTAACGTCTCCGCCGTCTACGCAACAATGGATGGTTATGCCGTTGTCCTCACGATTAGTAACCCTGAGAACTACACCCAATACCTCTACTACGTTGACATAACCTCACTCCCCTATTCACTACGCACTTACTACATAGGCAACGTGGTGATTCCACCCCTAAGTAGGATCACATACCCCATTTTTGTCTACGTTAATAGTTCGGCCTTAACCGTAAGCACCATATACAACTTTAACCAGGTGGCCGGTGGATCAGAGTCCACTAGGTTAACCGCCATTGGGCCTGTCTACTACTCGCTAAGCACCCTACCAGGTTCAACCATGACCCTAAGCTACTCACTGGCCAATGGCTCAACGATCACATACCCATACGTCATAATGAACTTCACGGTTCTTAACAACACGATATACGCTAGCGCCGTCTCCAGCGACTCCTGGCCCTCTGAGGTGTTGGTCTCCTACCTGTCGCCAAGGCCCTTCACTATAACTGGCTATAGGCTGATGGCACCCAACGGCACGGTGATACTCTCCTGCACATCCACGTTAACGTCAACATACCCCAACGGCACCATGGTCAGCTACATACCAACACCCGTAGGCCAAGTCTACCTACCACTGTATAATGCATCTACAGTAACCACAATACACTACTGGCTGGGAAGCTACTGGGATACCTTCACCTACAACATAACATCAACATGCCTAGGGTCATTCATACTCTTCTCAAAGCCATCAATACACTACGAACTTCAAGTAAACTACTCAATAAACGGCGAGGAGAAAACCTTAACAATCCCAATAACCTTCTACACAACATCAATACTAGCATGGAGCTAGGCAGACCTCTTAATACGTGGTGAAGTATGCTCCTCATCTTACCCCTGGGCTGCATGACCAAATAACTCAAATCTATCCTAGCATCTGCAAGTGACTTAACAACATTACATGATGATTAGTGATTGGCGGGCCCGCCGGGATTTGAACCCGGGTCCTACGGCTCCGGAGTTCATGTTGGTATGCTTGGTTTTTGGGTAAGCGGTATGCTTATAAACCCGTTTCGCATACTGGTGCTGGTGGATGGGGTGGTTATTCGGCGATGGGGTGGTTTGCATGGATCCTGACCTGATTAGGATTGAGGCAATTCCCCAGGACGTTAGGCGTAGGGTGTTTGAGTATGTGACTGTGGTTAAGGGTGTTAGGCCTAGTGAACTTGGTTATGATAAGACCTACATGTACAGGGTTAGGCGTGGTTTAATGCCGATTAGTGATGACTTGTTTAGGGCGCTGCTTAAGTTCATTGATGTTGATGAGTATGCTAGGCTGGTTGGCTCAGCGCCTCAGCTTGTTGAAGCCACTCCCGATGATGTTATCCGTGTTGTTAAGAAGGCGCTGGTGGACAAGTCCTTCAGGAATCTACTATTCGACATGCTTAGGCAGGCGTTTGGTGACGAATTCCGTGAATACAGGGCGTCGTGGACAGTAACCGAGCGTGACATTGAGGAGTTTGTGAGGGCTAAGCGTTTGAAGGGTCTCAGGGAGAAGACTATTAGAGACCACGTGCATTACCTGCGCCTAGCACTCAGTGAGCTTAACTGGACGCTTGAGCCTGAGGGGATTAGGGAGTTCCTCGCCGAGCTTAGGGAGGAGGGTGAGGAGCATGTGCTAAGGCACGTCACGGTGGCGCTAAAGTCATTCCTCAAAAACGTGCTGAAGCCAAAAGACCCAGCCCTATTCAGGCTGCTTTATGATTCATTCACAGTGTATAAGCCTAAGGCCAGCAACCACGTTAAGTTGCCTACACTTGAGCAGCTTAGGGTAATTTGGCGTCAGCTACCGAGCATTGAGTCCAAGTTCTACTTCGCCCTGCTCGCCGAGACTGGTCTTAGGCCGGGTGAACCATTCACCCTAAGCCTAGGTGACCTTGACCTGGAGCACGGCATGCTTCACATTGGTAAGGTGACTGAGACTAAGAGGGCGTTCATCGCATTCCTGAGGCCTGAGTTCCTCAGGTGGGTTAGGGAGGTTTACCTGCCTTATAGGGTTGATTGGGTTGAGAGGCTTAGCAAGGGCTGGCTTGCAAGCGGCTGGTTCAGCCAAGACGTAGTCGAGAAGGCTAAGCAAAAACTAATCCCATTCGACCAATCCAGGCTAAGGAGAGAGATTAAGGAGGTAGCCAAGCAAGTGCTTGGCAGGGAGTTTGAGCTTTATGAGTTGCGCAAGTTCTTTGCCACGCACATGATTAGCCAAGGTGTCCCAGAGTCCATTGTGAATACTCTACAAGGCAGAGCACCACCAAGCGAATTCAGGATACTTGTGCAACACTACTGGAGTCCCAGGCATGAGGAACTTAAGCAATGGTATCTTAAATATGCTCCAAGGGTTTGTTGTTGAGGTTGAGTGCTTATTTAAGGTTCACGGTTGTGCGTAATTTAAAAGTAGGCCATTGCCCACTGCTTAAGTGAATGATGGTGCCGCTACGCATTACTAAGGCGTTAACGAAGGTTAGGAGGGCTTTGGCTAGTCGTTACCTGTTTGATAACTGGTTCCTGCTGTTGATTAGGTACGCCTTGACCAGGCTTGGTTTCAATGTTAGGCTCACGGCTAGGGTTGGTGATTGCACCTTCGAGTTAAGTCGTGGAGTCTTTGAGGGAATTGTTATCGGATACTCACGAGGATTGATAAGGTCCATTGAGTGTAATGGTAAGAGACTAGTTGTAAACAACATAGAGATTACTAACATTAATGACTTATTTAATGCTGAGACCTACGCTAAAGTGCTCGGTTGGGTGTATGACCCAATAAATCAATACTGGTTTAGGGGTGGTGTGAGGTTTAGGCGTTTGCGTGATGTCGTTCTTGAGGTTTTTGATTATGGTGTGTATGAACAGTTGAATGTTGTTAGTAGGGTTGTTGTTGATGTTGGCGCCTACATAGGGGATTCAGCCATATACTTTGCTTTAAAAGGTGCGAAGAAGGTTATTGCAATTGAGCCTCACCCTGGCGCCTACGCAGAAATGCTCGACAACATTAGGCTAAATAACATGGAGAACGTGATTATCCCAATCAATGCTGGCTTGGCTAGTAAGCCAGGTGAGGTATGCGTTGAGGATGTTGATACCAGTAGCACCGAATTCATATACCATAGGCCTGGTGATTGCCCCAATGCTGCTCCAGCGGTGACGCTTAGTGAGTTAATCAATAGGTTCAATATTGATATTGATAACGCCGTGCTTAAGATGAATTGTGAGGGCTGCGAATACGACGTAATCCTCAATGATTATGAGCACGTTAGGTTATTCGGAGAGCTAATCCTCGAATACCACCCATACGCCGTCAATAAGTCATTAAATGACTTGCTGAATGTGCTGGGCAGGGACTATAAATGCAATATAAAGGGTAATAAGGACCTCGGAATAATGCACTGCATTAAGAAATAATTAACATTCATTGCGTTTCTGGTTACTTTAACATGGTCCCCCAAAACCACGATTCGTCTTGTGTGTTGTGGTGTTTGGAGTACTCACTAAGTGCCCTCACTGACTACTCATTTACTGAGTGAGCACCAGCTAATGCTTTCACCTCATTTCCACAACCCTATTAATAAAAAGCTTTGAAAATATTATTTATGGGCTTCATATGCCATTAACAATAGATAATCCTGTAAAGCCCAGCCATGTCGTTTATGATTTAATATTTCCACTTCAAACATTACTTGCATACTTAAAGGGTGCATCGATGCACGTGTTAAATTTACGTGATTATAAATTATTGAGGATTTTTGGTTTAAAATCGACGTACGTACCCCTTGGTACTGATACTGAACTATTTAGGTGTAGGTTTGATAAGCCTAATACTTTCACTATGGTTTATGCCAGTAGACCGTCATGGCATAAGGGAACTGATTTATTGATTAATTACATAATACCTAGATACTTAAGAGGTTCAATGTTATGGTATAGGAGTCTCAATGAATTAAATATAAAAATACTATCTGTGGGCCAGACTAGTATGAAGATTGGTATTGTTGGCTGTGGTTTTGTTGCTAATTACCATGTCAAGGCTTGGAGGAGTGTTGGTGCTGAGGTTTTAGCTGTAGCTGATGTTATTGAGGATAGGGCTAGGGATTTCGCCCATAGACATAACATACCATACTCCTTTAGGTCTGTAGAGGATATGCTTAATGGAGTGAAGCTCGATGTTTTAAGTATATGTACACCTCCTCAAGCACATAAAGAAGTTGCTTTAGAGGCTGTTAAGAGGGGTGTTAGTGTCTTTGTCGAGAAGCCTCTGGTATTGAGATACTCTGACGCGGTTGAGATCGTTAATGAGGTTAGATCTAGGGGTGTTAAACTCGGTGTTACTGCAAACCTCCTATTTACACCAACTATGGTTAAAGCTAGAGACCTCGTTGAGAGGGGTGTTGTTGGTGAATTGAAGCGTGTTGACGTCGTTGTCTATGCTCCTGAGGATGTCATTTTAAACCCTGAGGGTGGTTGGCTTAAGAGTTTACCTGGAGGTGTTTTCGGGGAAGTCCTACCACACCCAATATACCTTTTACAGAGTCTTATAGGAAAATTGGATTTAATATCCGTATCTACAGCCCGGATCTCTAGAAGTGTCTGGCAGAAATACGATGAGCTCCACGCGTTATTAAAAGGTGAGAGAGGTTTAGGTAGGATCATTGTGAGTTATAACGCTAAACACTTCGACATATACATGATTATTGAGGGTGATAAGGGATACATCCTTGTAAACCCTGTAGGCAAGATCATTGCCAAACTCAACTCCAACTGGAAATACACGAAGAACATCCTTAGCTTCAGGTACTATGCAATGCTATGGCTAGACTACATCCTAGGGAGAGTACCGAGAGACCAATTTACGGAAAACATAAAGATATTTAAAAACCACGTAGAGGGGGACTCTCCATACATATTTAATTATGATGATATATTAAACCAAGTTAAAGTTTACGAAGAGATATTAAGCTCCCTAGAACAGCACTAGCCTATTAATGTGGAGAACAAAAGTTAAAAGAGCCTGAAAATACAGCTGGAAAAGAGTAGCGATTCCATTAATATGTCAAGAGGAGTTTTAAGATACTCAATTAGCAAGTATGTTTAAACGTGTTTGTAAAGCGAGCGGTTACGGGTAAGCCGAGGATACTCATTGCCCTTTACATGGGTTATGGGGTGTGGGGTTTGGGCATCAATGACTATCCACATAAGCCGAGGCAGGTGGTCTTTGTTAAGTGTGATGTGCGTGGCACGGGATTACCGAGTAATTTCTTCGATGCCGTTGTGGTTGTCTCGACGATAGAGCATATAGGTTTGCCTATTTATGGGCAGGTTGGCTTTGACGTTGATGGTGATGTTAAGGCTATTGAGGAATTACGTAGAATCCTGAAGCCTAGGGGTTACTTAATAACAACGCCGTTTGCAGGTAGGGGGTTTAGGATTGTCCCTGGTGAGGGGCAGTATGACATTGAGAGGCTTGAATTGCTTGAGAGGGGTTTCGAGGTTGTTGCTGAGGAGTTCTTCATACCGTATAAATTGGGTAGGAGGTTTGTGTGGGTCAGGATAAGCAGGGACTTTGCTGGGAAAGTCCTTACGAGACCTGAGGTCCCAGGATTGGTCTATCTCGTGCTGAGGAAGCCCCTGAGTTAGAAAGGAGAATTGAAGGTAGGGCCTAAGGGGCGTGTCGGTGCCCTGATGAGATTCTGCGTAGTGAATGGCACCATTTCAAGAACCATCACCCTACATCACGTAGGGTGATGACAACCCTCCCCCGGGGGAGGGGGTTGTGTTTTGCCTTGGTAGAGTCCAGTATGTAATCAATACCCTTATGACGTCCTCCATTGTTAATTCTTGCCCTGTGGCTTTTGAGAGATAGGCCTTAAGCATAATTAATGCGTTGTAAGTGTCCTCGCTCACGGTTATTGTGTAGTGTCCCTTAACCTGAGACTCGCCGGTGGGTTTAACCTGCTGTTCAGTGTGTTCCGTGGTTTGCACTTGGAGTAGTTTTTCAACTGTGGCGTTGATTGAGGGTTCACCCCACTCCCTCTTCAACTCAACAAGCCGCCTGTACACACCCTCCCTCAGCCTAACCATAACCCAACCCATACCCACCCCACGGTGTAACACCATACGGTACAGTACCGTAAATAAAAACCTGCCTATACCGCATACAGGTGTATACAGGCCTATGGATTACCCACCCCCTCAACAGCATTAACAACACCCATCGCCGAGTTGTATGCCACTAAGCCAGCCCTATCAAGCAGCTTAATGACGGTGGCAACCGCATTGTAAAGCCTGCTGAAGCTCGGGTCATCAAGCGTAGGCCTAACGCCGTTGCCAACGCTAAGTGCGTTGAGGAAACCACTAACCCTAGCGTCACCACCCATTGAAAGCAGGTCAACGGTAAGCCTAAGCAAACCAACACTCGGGTACTTAACTAAATAGTAATCCATCAGGAAGCTTAGGAAACCCTCAACAGCATCCACAGGCAGCTTAAGCCTACCAGCCAACTCAACGGCAATGTCGTTACTCAACCTTAACCACCCCACCGTTAACCTGAACAATCCCATGCCTTGCCATTGTCTCAACAATCATCGCCACAACCCTCTCTGGCTTGAGGTTGCCTGTTGTTAGCGAGTTGAGTAACGGCCCATAGTCCTCACTCTCATTAAGCACCCTGGTAAGCATTGGAATCGAAATTGCCCCCTTGACATTGAGGACCTCAACAACACCCTGCACCAGCGCCTTAACGGTTGGCTTAACGGCATCGGGATTGCCATGGTTGAGCAGATTGGTTAATTCATCAACCGCATCATTAATACCCCTGGCGCTTGGGATGGACCTACCGCTAAATAACTTGTTGATAATGTCGTGGTGATGGTTGAGGGCATGGGCCAACGCCTCAACGGCACCACCAGCGTCACCGTTGCATGCCCTGCACCTGTAAACACCACCAATCCTCTCAAGGAGCCCCACATCCATGAGCCTATGAACTACTAATCTAATTAGTTGGTTAACCTCAGCCGTGTGCCTAAGCAGCTTAACGCCAACGTCACCCTCAGGCCTACTGGCCTCACGCCCCCTAAGCTCCTTAACCTTAGCCTCAACGTCACTAACAGCCTTAAGCCCATGCTCACGTTTGAAGTGCCTAATGAGCCTAGCTAACACACTCGGCAATGGACCAGTCACATCAATAACCCCACCGCAAATACGGCACCTAACGCTTAAGACATCACGGAAC
>JAPWUH010000036.1 GCA_028275645.1 Caldivirga sp. | reverse complement strand
ACGTGGACTGTTAAGTAATACACTATGTAGACCACAATGCCAGCTATTATTATCGGCACCCACGACCTAACTATGCTACTGACTACCGTTGATAATGGCACCACTTGCTTAGTCTGACCATTACTAACCTCCCTCATACTCGTTTTCAATGGGTAACCGCTTTATTTACCTTCCGATAATTAATTAATGTTGAGGTGGCCAGTGATGGTAACTAGGGTTGACTCACATCGGCCCTGTTAAAGCTTTACCACATCCATGATGCCTCTACTTGAATCTATTATGAGTATCTTACCGGCTAATGCAGGTTCCAACCCAGCAAGAATCCTAATCACCTCCAACGCCTGCCACGATGCGACTATACCAGCCACTGGGCCAATTATGGCGTTGCACAGGCCCTCAACGCATGATGCTGGGTTCATACCCCTTATGTTTAAGATCTCGGATAACCGGGGGGTCTTATTGGGTATCACCGTTGTGACTAGGCCGAACCAGCCGTCAACGCCGCCGTTGACTATGGCTTTGCCATGCCTTGAGGCTAGCTCATCCACAACGTACCTAGTCTTCATGTTGTCAACAGCTAGTGCTATTACGTCCACTGAGGACACTATCTTATCGAACTCGCTGTTTAAGTCGGCAACCAACCTATACCCCTCAACCTCAACCTCAGGGTTAATCTCCCTAAGTCTCCTCTCGGCAACCTCAACCTTAGGTTTACCCAAATCGTTCGTTGTATAGAGTAGTTGCCTATGCAGGTCGCTTATGCTCACCGTATCGAAGTCAACCAGTATAAGTTTACCCACGCCTGCGCCGGCCAGGTACATTGATATTATTGAGCCCAATCCCCCCAGTCCAACCACGAGGACACTGCTGTTCCTTAGTCTCCTCTGTCCCTCAACACCTATTAACGGTAACTGCCTAATGTACCTATCAGTTTTAAGCATACTTGAATTGCTTCAGTCTTGAAATTAAACTTACCGTTTGTACCTAGTGTCCCTCCCTAATCAACAGTACCCTAGCCTCCTCAGCCAGCTTAATGGGATTACCTGGCTGAACCTTGCCTATGAGGGTTACGTAATCACCCTCGACCTTAACAAGGGATCCCTCCTTAAGCCTGTTAAGTATATATGATGCATAATCTTCACCACCCCACTCCAGTATTGCCCTATAGGTCTTGAGGTACCTTAACTTAGCCCTACCACCCCTGTAGGCTAACTCCCTAAGCAGTAGCATGGCTAGCCTCGCACTGGTCTGGGATGAGTACCGTTGACTCATTGAGTCTCACCTCAACTTGGCAACCCCCATAGTTAAGTATTTCCTCCGGTAAATTAACCATTAGTGGTATGTTTGCCATTACAGCACCTATCAGCATTAAGGTGTCCGGCTTCGTGGATAATATAACTAGGGGTGCCTTACCGTACTTGGATAACTGATACATGATGTAGGGCCCTACCGTGGAGCCCGTGGAGTATGGTATCGCCAGTACCTTACCTGCTATGTTGACTTCGCTGTTGCCAACCTTAGCCACACCCCTAATCCCATCCACATCACCTAGAAATGATATCGGTGTTTTAATAGCCACCAATTCCCCCACCACCGTGCCCATGCCGTTGACCGTGAGCCCCCTTAAGATGCGCATTGAGGATGGTTATGTTTTACATTAATAAGGATTCCCTAACCCTTAACCACGCCTATGGGCCTCATCCTAACTACCTTCTTGGCCAAGCCTAATGCGTCAGACACCTCAGCCACTATGTCCACGTTCTTGTAGGCCTCTGGAGCCTCCTCACTTATGATCTCGGACTCAGCACTCCTAATTACGATGCCCTTTGACTCTAACGCAGCCTTAACCTTACTGGGCGGTAGGCTCCTCACGGCAGCTGACCTGCTCATCTGTCTACCTGCCCCATGTGGGGCTGTGCCGAAGGCGATCTGCATTGCCTTCTCGTAACCCACCAGTATGTAGGAGCCTGTGCCCATGCTGCCCGGTATGAGGACAGGTTGACCTATGCCCCTATACACCCTCGGTATCTCCTCCCTACCAGCTGGGAAGGCCCTAGTGGCACCCTTCCTATGTACCCAAACCTTGGCCATATGCCCCTCATCATCTATTATGTGCTCCTCAAGCTTAGCTATATTGTGTGCTACATCGTAAACAACCCTCATGCCTAGCTTATCAGGGTCCCTACCGAAAACCCTCCTGAAGGACTCCCTAACCCAGTGCATGAGTAGGTGCCTATTGGTCCATGCGTAATTGGCCGCAGCGGCCATGGCGTGGAGGTAGTCCTGGGCCTCCCTGGCTGTTAAGGGTAATGCAGCCAACTCCCTGTCGGGAAGGTAAAGCCCCCACTGCCTCATTTTACTCTCAGCGACCCTAATGTAATCCGTGGCCACCTGGTGGCCTAGCCCCCTTGAACCTGAGTGTATCATAACCATGACCTGCCCCTCCCTCTCAATGCCGAAGGCCTTAGCCACCTCAGGGTTGAATATCTTGTCAACCACCTGAATCTCAATGAAGTGGTTGCCTGAACCTATCGTCCCAATCTCATCCTTACCCCTCTCCTTAGCCCTCTGGCTAACCTTACTTGAATCAGCGAAGTCCCAGCTACCATTCTGCTCAATGTACTCCTTATCATCAGCCCAACCGTAGCCATTCCTAATAGCCCAATCAACCCCCTCATCAAGGACCTTATTAAGCTCTGAAATGGGTAAATGAAGCTTACCAGTCTCCCCAACACCAGCTGGGGCAAGCTCGAAGATTGTGTTCACAAGCTCCCTAAGCCTAGGCCTAACCTCATCCTCGGTTAGGTCAGTCCTAAGCACCCTAACACCGCAATTAGAGACCACAAATCCGTCGGCAATAAAATCATGTGGATCGCCATTAAGTGTGACATCATAAACAAATCCGTTAAATGGCTCAACCTTGACGTCCTCAACCTCGTCCCATACGATATTGCCGTAAACGTGCTCCTTCAGCCAATCCTCAAACTTCGGGAAGTTCTTAGGAACCCTGGGCTTAGTCTTCCTGCCTTCGTAAATACTACGTTCAATAAATCTCTCATTAGCAAATTCCGAAGTAAGCGTAAGGATGATGGAGGTTTTCGTAGCACCGGTCTCGGCAAGAACCTTAGCCGCCATCTCGACACTAGCCCTCTCCTCAATGACCCTCTCCTTAAGCCTAAGCCACGCAACGGCGGCTAAGGCCAACCTCCTCCTTAATGGATTATATTCATAGTTAACCCTGCCCCAAAGCCTAACTAGGTTCCCGGGCTCATTGGATACATAGAGTCTTAACCAAACCCTACCGTTACCAGTCTCAATCCTACGTATACCAAGCGCCTTAACGCCAAATTCATTAAGGAGCCCAGCAATGTCATCGAGGAACTCAACACCATTATCCTCCAATTCCATTATTTTGGATACTGTGATGTAGGGTTGTTCGAAGTCATAACCATTAATAGTCATTGGCTTGCTCATCTTAGCACCGAAGTACGCCGCTAGGAATAACCTCTTTATCCATAGAGGCATCTCCCTCAGCCACTCAGGTACCCTGAATCGTACATGCGTCTTCCTACCTGGGGGCGCTCCAAGGGCTATTAACAATTCCTTGAAGCTCCTGGAATTAACGTGCATTACGCATTCATGGCTCATGGTCTCCTTACCATTAACTTCCAATCTCCCCTCCCTGCAGCGCACACTTGACGGAGTGAATCCAAGCGCCATTACATC
The DNA here is from genome assembly GCA_028275645.1 of Caldivirga sp. Lineage (GTDB taxonomy): Archaea > Thermoproteota > Thermoprotei > Thermoproteales > Thermocladiaceae > Caldivirga. The sequence continues at coordinate 5,605 of JAPWUH010000036.1, read as the reverse complement.
CTGCCTCAACTCCTCAAGTCCATCCTTAGAGCCATAGAATGCTGTTATCCTATCCTTCTCACCTTTAAACACCCCATTACCGATGAAGTACCCGAGCAGCTTTACTAAGTATGGTAGTTTGGGATTCCTGGCGTTAAGCGGTAATAATCCTCTCCTCTCAAGCTCCCTTCTAACGCTTGGTCTAAACTCATCACCTCTGAGTATCGTTATGTCGGGTGGTTCCTCATAAGGCACACCTTCGAATGGGTATAGGGCAACCCTCTGCCCAACCTTAATTTCGCCGGCATTAACCATGCCATTAGGCGTCAATATTGGGTGGTCGGCACTTGCCCTAATTTCGAAACCCGCCCTAGTCCTAATTCTAATTAACGACCTCTCCCACCTCCACAGGAATAACTTGATCTTCGTCCACGTAATACCCCCATTATTTCTATCAATAGATACCAACTCACCACCCTTAAACAGCTTCTCTATAGGTACGGTATATCCAAACTTCGTCAACACCTTAGTGCCTGCGGGGAGGCAATTAATATCATAACCAATCCCCCCTGGGCTTATTGTGCCCTGGTTAGCGTCCACGGCGGCTACCCCACCCACTGGGAATCCGTATCCCTGGTGTGCGTCTGGTAGGGCTATGCTGTACCTGTATATGCCGGGTAGGCAGGCTACGTTGGCTGCCTGCTCCAGTGTTGAATCCGCTTTCATCTTCTCTATGAGGGTCTCATCAGCGAATACCCTAGCTGGGACCTTCATGCATGGCTTATACGTCTTTGGTATCTCCCAGACATACTTATCTAGTTTCTTTAAGGGTGGAACCATACTATGTACTCACTATTCTTAAGGCCCTAAGGTTTAAAACTTTTCCACGGGGTTCACCTGGCCTTGGGTTTAATTAGGCTTAGTGCTGAGTAGCATGACCATTATTTTGTAATGACCAATAATATAGCATTAGCAAAACTATATTATGTGTGTTTTTATGCTATCTCCATTAGAGTTAGTCATATAAAGTATGCATTTACTACAAATTAAAATGTTGCTATACAACAGAGTTGCGGCATATTAAAATAATGACCCTTTGTAACTTAAGAAAAATTAATAAGGCATACCCAGTGGACAATTCCATGGAGGGGCTTAACCGCATAGATGTAACGTTCTACGGTAGGGGAGGTCAAGGTGCGGTCACGGCTGCTCAAGTTTTAGCTGAGGCTGCCATACATAGTGGCTTATTTGCCTCAGCATTTCCTGAGTATGGGGCTGAGCGTAGGGGTGCCCCGGTTAGGGCCTACGTAAGGATAGCCAACCAGTACCTCGGCATTAGGGAACCAATAGAGAGACCTGACATATCTGTGGTTTTTGACGTCAGGTTAATCGATGTATTCAATGTAGCTAGCATAACCAATCCGAACGGCGTAATAGTAATAAATGCAAATGATGATTACGCAAGACAGTTGATGAGCAGGTTTAAGGGTAAGGTCGTGTATGTGGATGCCTACGGTATATCAATGAAGTACCTGGGTAGGGCAATAGTTAACACACCCATGCTGGGGGCGCTATTAAGGGTTATCAACATGATTAATATTGAGGTTGTGAAGGATCTCATTAAAAGCACCTTCAGGGGGAGGGTTGGGCAGTTAAACGCTGATGCAATAGATGAGGCCTATAAGGCAGCTAGGGTGATTCCATGAGCGAGCTTAGGTCTTGGACCCAAATACCCATAGGCGGTTACATAACGGAGCCGCAGAATTCGGTTAAGAACAAGACCGGTTCATGGAGGACTCAAAGGCCTGTCATAGACCAGGATGCATGCACCAGGTGCCGCATATGCTGGCTTTACTGCCCTGAACCAGCCATACTTGAACTCAACAAGCCCTACGTAACCAAGGGTGGTAGGAAGTACAACCTAACCTTCGAAATTAACTACGACTACTGCAAGGGCTGTGGGATATGTGCAAACGAATGCCCAGTTAAGGCTATAAAGATGGTTCCTGAGGTGGTTTAACAATGACACAGGTGGTTGAGAAGGGGAGGGAGAGGAGCGTTGTGGTTGGGAAGGTTGGCTTAACCACTAACTACGCCGTAGCCCATGCCGTGAAGGACGTTGACGTTGACGTCGTTGCAGCATACCCAATAACACCCCAAACCACCATAATAGAGAGGCTGGCCGAGTACGTGGCCAATGGTGAGCTTGACGCCGAGTTCATACCTGTTGAGTCAGAGCACAGCGCATTATCAGCCGCGGTGGGTGCCTCGGCGGCCGGGGCCAGGGTCTTCACTGCAACGTCGGCGCAGGGCCTTGAGTTAATGCACGAGATTCTCCACATCGCCTCAGGCCTGAGGCTACCTATAGTGATGGCGGTGCCGGGTAGGGCATTGTCGGCGCCAATAAGCATACATGGTGATTACCAGGACTTGATGAATGTCAGGGACACAGGCTGGATAATCTACATAGCCTCCACGGCGCAGGAGGCCTATGATACGGTTATTGAGGCCTTCAGGGTGGCTGAGGACCCAAGGGTACTCCTGCCAGTCATAGTCTCCTATGATGGGTTCCTAATGAGCCACACGACCGAGCCCGTTGAGGTTTATGATGTTAAGGCTGTCCGTGAGTTCACACCTAGGAGGCATGGCGCCAGGCCGCTCCTTAACCCCGAGAGACCAGTAACCATGGGTGCCCTAGCAACCCCCGACTGGTACTACGAGATTAAGTACCAGGCCATTAATGCCCTTAAGGCTTCCAGAAGCGTTATTGATGAGGTTGACTCAGAGTTTAACAGGAGGTTTGGCAGGTCTTACGGCGCAGTTGAGGGCTTCATGCTTGACGACGCAGACTACATCCTCGTCACCTACGGTGGCGCGGCCACTTGGAATGCCCTTGAGGCTGCTAAGGAGGCTAGGGGTAGGGGCCTTAGGGCTGGTGTGCTTAGGATCAGACTGTTTAGGCCATTCCCAACCAACGACTTGGTTAAGAAACTGGCCGACGCTAAGGCCGTGGCGGTTGTGGATAGGGCAATTGCCCCTGGCTCACCGGTGGAGGGGCCTGTCTTTAAGGACGTTTACATTGCGCTTAGGGAGTATGGCGTGGATAAGCCCGTAATCTCAGTTATACACGGCATATCACAGCGCACCATGTATGTGAGGGACTTCTATGAATTATATTATAAGCTTAAGGACATAGCCAGCACGGGGAATGTGCCCCGTGAATCATTGTACATGGGGTTGAGGTGATGGGTATGGCCAGTGGGCAGATTAAGGTGGGTATAAGGACCATTTGGGATGTACCCAAGGAGGAGTATTTCGGGCCGGGTCAATTGACCTGCGCCGGCTGTGGCCCATCACTGGCCGTTAGGCATATACTCAAGGCCGCTGGGCCTGACGTAATAGTGGTTAACGCCACTGGGTGCATTGAGGTAACCTCAACCCAATACCCCTACACCGCTTGGGGTGTGCCGTACATTCACGTGGCCTTTGAGAATGCTGCAGCTGTGGCGTCGGGTATTGAGGCTGCTATTAAGGCACTTAACAGGAAGGGTATAGCCAACGTTAAGGCTAAGGTCATAGCCCTGGCAGGTGATGGCGGCACCTACGACATTGGTATGCAGGCGTTGAGCGGTATGCTGGAGAGGGGGCATGGGGTCTTATACGTGCTATACGACAACGAGGCGTACATGAACACCGGCATCCAACGTTCAGGGGGTACGCCACGCTTCGCCTGGACAACCACGTCACCAGTGGGCAGTAGGGTTAGGGGTAAGGTTCAGAGTAAGAAGGATATAATGAGCATAGTCATAGCCCACCACATACCCTACGCAGCCACGGCAAGCATAGCCTATCCAATAGATTTAATGAATAAGGTTAGGAGGGCCCTCGAAGTATTAGACGAGGGGCCAGCCTTCCTACACGTGTTTGCACCATGCCCACCTGGCTGGAGGATTGATGACAGTAAGACTGTTGAGATAGCTAGGTTAGCCGTGGAGACTGGGGTATTCCCGCTCTTCGAGTGGGATCACGGTAGGTTTAGGCTTAACCCACCGAGCAACATGCATGTGGACAAGTCTAAGAGGAAGCCACTGATAAACTACCTGAAGCCGCAGGGTAGGTTTGCCCACCTGAAGGAGGAGGAGATCAAGGCCATGGAGACTGAGGTGGACAGTTACTGGGACTACTTAACGAGACTCCTCAAAGCCTTTGGCTAGGTGAATTCAAAGTAACTTAACGCAATTTTAAGCTAACCACTCTATTTCATTAACCCAGGGTTCAAGTTCATCTAGGCTTAACCTCCTCCTATCATCACCCCTCTCCACGAAGGCCTCCGTGAACTCCACCACGTCACCCCTCCTCACGCCAATGATCCTAATCACGGTTTCGCCATAATCCCTCTCAAACTCTGAGGTTGACGATGCCGAGTCCTCGGTGGGTGGGTAGAATAGCACCTCAACCCTGTTGTTATCCTCAATGAGCCTATAGGCTGGGTGACTTGATGCAATCCTCTTAAGTTTATCGTAACTAACCGAGACCACCAAAGACACCCGACGTTAAGCTAAGTTAATAGCTTATTAATATAACTTACCCGGCGCTCAATTAGGTGCGTGGAGTGGTTAACTAATCCTATACCTAAGTAGCGCTGCTAATCCACCTAAGCCATTAAGCACCCTGCCAGCCTCACTGTCCTCGGGGACTATTATTAACCTAGCCCTGGTCCTCATGCACATCTCCACGATCCCCCTAACCTCCTCAGCCCTCTCCATCAGGAACCTACTTAACATAACCACTGATTCGGCAGCGCCCATGCTTAAGGCCTTGTGAACCTCATCCCCCAGGGCCACTAGGCCACCACCCCTACCTAACTCCTCCATGATCCTGCTAACTGCCTCGTAACCTAGCCTTAAGCCAAGCTTATCCAAGTACCCCCTCCTCTCAACCTCATAAACCCCGACTAAACCACCTTCAGATACGGTAACCCTCTCCACAGGTATTCTCCCAACCTCAGGGTTTGGTATACTGTTGATCAGCATGCTCTGGGCCGCCAGGACTATTGCATCTGGCTTATGCAACTCGGCCAATTGCCTAATGGCCTTAAGCACATCATCAATGTACCTTTGACTGAGTAGGGAACCCCCGGACTCCTTATCCTGAATATAGTTATTGTTAATGGTGGCTATGACCCTGACCCCAAGTCTACTTGCTAACGCCACCGTGGTTTCCTCAATGGACACGGATACTATGAGTAGCCTGATGCTGGAGCCCAACGCATCAATCAACTGCTCCACGTAGCCCCTGCTCACGCTCCTCATTACCTTAACCGTGGATCCAACCCCCACATCAAGGCTGTGGTAACTTCCCCCAGCACCCTCAAGCCAGTCTGGGTAATCCTCAATAACACCCCTAATCCTCAACACACCCCTGGGTTCGTGAAACTCAAGGTTCTTAACCCTAATCCCTAGGTAAACCCTCTCCCTACCAAGCCTCTCACCACCCCTACCCCTAACATCCCTAACTGTCCATGAGTAAACCAGGTCGTTTGGCTTAATAACTAGGTAAAGTATGAACAAATCCTCAATCCTCTCCACGGTGAACTCCACGTAATTCTTACCCTCACTGATCTTCA
>JAPWUH010000035.1 GCA_028275645.1 Caldivirga sp. | reverse complement strand
AGGAGTATATTTACATGCCTAATTACCTCCCTCATCACTTCCCTAATCCTCTCCAGGGGCTCCAACTCCAACCTGATATTAGGGTCCAGGGTGATGATAGTGTTACTGCCCTTAACCACCTCCACAGCCCTCATGCAGGCTTCACGGGAGGACCTGCTTATGTACATTGTGGACCCGGAAATGTGGAGGACCCTTGCCCTAGCCACATACTCCGGGTCCACATCAACCGGCGAGAGCCTTGCTGATGCCGAGGACTTCAGTGTAAATACGAACCTCCTGCTGCCATCAGACCTATAGGCAACAAAAGCCATAGCCGTAGCTGACCCCTCATCAACCCTGATCCTAGAGGTGTCGACGCCGTCGGATTTAAGCCTCATTACAAGCATTCCGCCGAAATCATCAGCACCAACAACACCTATGAAACCAGACCTCAAGCCAAGCCTGGCACAGCTATCAATAGTTATGGCGGGTGCACCACTAGGGAAGGGACCCACATAATCCCCTGGCACAGTATGCATAACATCCCTCTCCCTCCTAACAAACTCCACAAGCAACTCGCCAAGAGACACGACATCCAATGACATGCACCAACACCCTTAAGGTTAAACACAATACCTTATTAATACTCTCTTCAACATGAAATTTAAGCACCAAGTCCCCGCCACTTCATCCTTTCCACATTAAAATTGATGCAAAACTGTAACCTCTGCCTACGGCTACGCAGCTAGGGGTTCCTCATGACCGTTAAGCTGGCTGAGGTTACTGAGAGGTCGGTATTAATAAGTGCATTAAAATTGTGTATTTGCATTAATCACGCGGTATTTGGACTTAGGTTGACCGCGCTACTTGGGCTAGTTCCGGCATTAGGCCCATTATGACTTGTTGACGGCTTAATGTCCTAAGCCAAACCCTACCAGGCCCCTCAACGTGGGCTAGCCATATGCCCTCCTCCCCGAAGAGCATCGTCCTCAATCCACCAACCCTCCTAATGCCCACCCTCATACCATCCTCAAAGGCTAGAATGTGCCCAGCCTCGGCGTCAATAGCCTCCCCTGGGCCCAGGTCTATGGTTAATGCGTCACCAATGGCATGTATAAACACCCTACCTGAACCCTTCAGATGCGCCATGAGTAATCCCTCCCCACCAAGCCAACCGAAGCCTAACCCCGTTAACTTAACGTCGTAATTAACGGTGGTCTCCATGGCCAGGAAGCTCCTATGCTCAACCATAACACCTCTCGAACCATCCAAGTCAATCTCAACTACCTTACCTGGGGCGAAGCCGGCTACATCAGCTTCACCAGGGCCCTCAACCTCAAGCACGAAGAAGCTTGCCCCAGTTAAGGCCCTCTTAAGGCCTGAGAGCAAGCCGCCTGTTGTGGCCTTTAGGCTAACTGTGCTTGATTTCCATATTAGGTGCCCGCCTTCAACGTAAACCCTCTCTCCAGGGCCCAGGTCTATGAGCAGGTGCTGTATATCACTACCCATTATCTTAAACTCAACCACATTAAACCTAATGGCCCTTAGTTTAAAAGCATAACCTTAACTCATCTATGGAATCACAGAGGATTACCCTTTAAAGCCAGGTCGAGTTAAGGGTGCTATGCTTAACGGTAAGCGGATTATCATAGCTGGCGCTGGACCAGGTACAGGCTCCGCCACGGCCTACCTGGCCTTAGTGAATGGTGCATCAGTGGCCGTTATAGCCAGGAATGAGGCCAGGCTTAATGCGCTTAAGGCTGAGTTATCCAGATACGGTAGGATAGAGGCTATTAAGGGTGACTTAAGCACGGCCAAGGGAGCTGAGGAGGCGGTACATAAGGCTTATGAAGCATTGGGCGGCTTAGACGGCTTGGTGACCGTGCTTGGCGGGTATGTTGAGGGTGGGATTAGTGAGGTTAGTGAGGATGACATATTCAACATGGTTAGGGTTAATCTTGCAGCCCACCTACTCACGGTTAAGGCAGCCGTACCATTAATGAAACGTGGCTCAATAGTAATGGTAACGGCAATCTGGGGTCCATACGTCAATTGGCCCAACCACGTGGCCTACGTAGCCTCTAAGGCAGCGTTATCGAGGGTTGCCGAGACCCTTGCCTCAGAGTTGCTGGATAGGGGTATTAGGGTTAATGTTGTTGCGCCAGGGGGTATTAGGCATGATTTTAAGCCTGGGAGGGATTGGAGGAGTACGAGGAGGCTTGGCGATTCCTCGGCACCACCTGAGGATATCGCCAATGTCATAATTTGGCTTCTATCGGATCAATCCGAGTGGGTTAATGGAGCCGTCATCCCCGTTGACGGTGGATTTAGGCTCAGGGTGCGTTAATCCTCAGTCTCCGGTACCTCAGGGAGTAGGCTGATCCTCCCCCTAAGCCAATTGTATATACTAAGCCAATCCAGCCTATAAAGCATGATGCCGGCCACGGTGAAGGCTACTGCGAAGGCAATCTGGAAGTCCAGTCTAGTTAGGCCAAGCATTGACGTCGCCTCATACGCTGCCCTAAGCATGGTTAACTCTATGGGAATCTCAATAGCGCTCTTAATTAACTTACCCAACAGCACGTATGCGTTTAACCTTGTTAAACTAGCCCCAGCTGCCCCAGTACCCACGTATACATAGTCATCGAGGGGTAGCCCGGGTATTATGGCTAGGATAACCACTATAAGCCACATGTAGCCCAGTTTAAGCAAACCCCTCAACAGCACCATATTCCTACCCCTAGACATGGGCCTCCTGAGGGCAACACCAATGAGGTACATTATGTTCTTGGATACAGCAGCCCCCAGAGCCGTGACAACTATGAAAAGGGCCACCAGAGGTATGGTGGGCTTAAGGTCAAGAAGTATGAGCGAAGCGTAAACCGTGTAGGCAGCCCCAAAGAACGGAGTTACATTACTAATGAAGCTAACTGCAAAGGCAAGTATCACGTAGTAAAGCAGCTCATGCATAACACAACGCATTATATGAAGTATAAAAACCTACCCCTACACAGCGGATTCATTAGGATGTTGAGTGAAGGGATCATGACCCCTTCCCGCCTTTTGGGTGGGGTTTCACTGCTGGGGTCTTGGGTGTTGCCCCTTCTTTGGGGGGTTAGTGGTTTTGTTCTTGGGGTGGTGGTGAATGGTGGGGTATCGCCCCACCGGCTCATCTAAGGCAAGGGAAATAACCCCCTTCTAGGGGCACCAACCCAAGCACCAAACACCCATGCAAAACTGAGACTCACAAAACCCAACGCAATGAAACCCACGTAGCGGAACAACCCCGCCCCTAGAAGGGGCGGGGCTTGACCATTTTGTCAAATAGGTGCGTGTTGGCTTCACAGCTCATAGATCCTCAGCAATCATCTTGACACGCAGTAAAAGGCAGATAACCCTAAACCTTAAGAAGATCCTTACCTTAAAAGGCGAGAAGGAGGTCGGTTGCCATTAACCAACTTAACCAGTAGATTAAGCTCATTACTGAAGTTGAATAGATTCTTCCCGCGTCTTTTTGGCTTAGGGTCGAAGAATATGCCTCCATACGACGCCGATTAACTAAGTCTTCGATGGTCTTAAAGTTCAGTATAATACAAAGGCTTAAAAATAAGTTCCAAGCAAAGTTGGTTAATAGTCATGGATTTAACCACGATATACGCCATCGCGGCGTCAACCGCCACCATGGTAGCGACGCTGGTTGGGGTAGTTTACTGGCTTGGGGGTAAGTTTAAGGAGATAGACATAAGGTTCTCGATGGTCGATGGAAGGTTTGGAATTATTGATGAGAGGTTTAGGCAGATTGACGAAGGGTTTAAGCAAATGGATGAAAGAATGACTCTCCTAGAACGTAGAATGAGTAATCTAGAGAATAGAATCGGTAATTTAGAAAGCAGAATGGATAATTTAGAAAATAGAATGAATAATCTAGAAAGCAGGATGAATAATTTAGAGAATAGAATGAGTAGCCTGGAGGGTAGGATTGTAAGGCTTGAGGAGAGGTTCAGTAGGTTCACTGACCTGGTTGGGGGTGCCTTAATCTCAATAAACTCCCTAATGATAGAGTACCTAGGCGCCAAGAACGTGTTAACTAAGGATGAGGTTGAGGTGCTGGTTCATGAGATAAACAGATGGGCGAGCACCATTAAGGTTAACCCCATAAGCAAGGAGGAGGTTGAGTACATAAAGTCAGTTACCTCCAAGAAGCTTGATGAAATAACCCTGGAGGAGATTGATAAGGTCGTTGAGATAGCCAAGAGGTGGTGGTATGAGGGTGGTGGTGAGGTGGCTTATAGAATCTTCCTATACGCATACATAGTAAGGACCTATAAGTACTTCGAAAAGATTAGGAGGGAGAGGGAGGGTGATAAGGGTTAGTACCTTTCCTCTTACCCACCCTAATACTGTTGAGACTTACCCATCCTTAAGATACCATAACCTAACAGTTAAAAGGCTAGTTTTAGGCATAGGTGAGAAGGGTTAGGTTAAGTAAGGTATTGGCACGGTAACGACGCTTTACAGCACGAACCCTTTAAGACATCGTGACACTAAATGAGACGTGAAACCACAGTTGGCGACCAAAGTGGGGAGGAGATAGGATTATGAAGTATGGTAAGAGGGGTAGGGTTCAGTTGAGACTCTACATATACAGTGAAGACTCCGGAACAGTGTTAAGGACTCTGAGTGATGGTAACGTAAGGGATGGCAGCCATATTAATAATGGGAGGACAGACCAGCATTAAGCCCGGTGGTGAAGACCATTAGTTAATGTGCTAAATGCTAAGTCATGCTCCATGGACTTAAGATGAGTCGAAATTTATTCGACCTTCAGCGATGAGGCACCACTACGCCATACCATAAGTCTTTTAAGTTCGGTGCCGTTAAGTTGATTGAGTGAGGTGGGGGAGTACACCGTAACCTTACCAAGAAGGATTATTGAGGAGGCTAGGAGACGGAATATTGACATTGAGGAGCTTATACTACTAGATGCAGTATCAATAATTCTGAGTGATAACCCTGAGGCCGTAATTGAGGCTAGGCTTGAAGCCGCCGAGAGGTACCTAAATGAGGCTAAGGATTACGTGAACAAGGGTGATGCAGTTTAAGCCAGTGAGAAGATGTATAAGGTTGTTGAGGAGTGCATAAAGGCCCTAGCCCAGGCATACAACATCGAGGAGTACGTTAAGGCGTCTGGAGAGGGTAAGTGGTGGGTTAGCCTAATCGGCAAGGCCGCCAGTAGACTGGCTGGCATCCTTAATGAGCCTAGGGTTGAGTTCACGTGGAGTGTAGCCTACGACTTACACGTCTGGGGTTTCCACGAAGCTAAGTACACAATTAATGACGTGAAGGGTGATTTAAACCATGTGCAGTGGCTATTGGAATTCACGAGAAGCGTTACTTTACATAAAAGTAAGTAGCCTGCCTAAATACAACATACCACTGGGCGTTTCAGTCTTTTAATTCTTGAGGTATTATTCTGTTTTTAACCTTAGGAGCGGCATTAATAGCGCCTCTGTTGGTCTTAGCTTCTTCAATACTGGGTCTGGTGCTAAGCCTAGCTGCTCCATGGTTACACTACCCAGTAAGCTAACTCCCTCGCTCCCAAAGACAACGGGTGTTGCTGATGCCCTATAACCCTCCACCTCAATGCCAACCTCACCCAACGGTCTCTCAATAACACTATTGTCAGCCAACCTAAGCCTAATGGTCCTAATTGGATTAACACCCAATTGCCTTAACAACACAGCTGGTATAACAGTGTATGTTGCCCCCGTGTCAACTATCAATTCTAGTTCTACCTTATTTCCTGGGTTTACGGGGTTCCATATAATTGCCCTCACCGTGAATGTACCCATACTCGATGGTTTGAAGTTAAGAGGTTACTTAAAAACTATGCAGTTAAGGCCTGTGACTGATTACTTGAATTGGCGCCGGGGCCGGGATTTGAACCCGGGCCCCCTTGCGGGGACGGGATCTCCAGTCCCGCGCCTTAGACCAAGCTCGGCCACCCCGGCTACACCCTTCGCCTCAATTCTACTCATATAAAGTTTTCCTAACGTTACCGCTACGCCTGACCTGGCTTAACAAGGCTTATTGCGCCCCTACTACATGCATTAACGCATAAGCCACAGCCGATACATTCGCTTGGGTCTATTCTTGGGTAGCCCTGCTCATCAATCTTAATCGCCCTGCACCCCAAGGCTATGCAGTCGCCACATAGGTCACATAAACCCTTATCAACGTTGGCCCTTAACTCACTCCGGGATTCACTCAACTTAACCCACACCCTTCCCCCACTTAACGCCTCATTAACCAATTGGCAAACCTTACTCAACTCGCTGCTGGTGCTAACCTCGGCCACATTGACCACTGTTGGTGGTGGGCACTCCTCCATGGCGACTATTACGGCGTTGGGGCCTGCATCTTCAAGGGGTTCGCATGAGGTGGTGATGGTGAGTCTACTGCCATACTGGTAGTCACCGATGCCTATTAAGACGCCGAGTGGGTTTACGTGGGTTGCATCAACAACATCATTAATGTTCCTGGGCATGAAGTAGGTTGGGTCTGGGTTGTAGTCAGGGCGCATGGCAGTGCCGCTGGGCCTAATTAAGTACGGTGACGACACGATGATTGGTACGTTGCCTAGTTTACCATCCCTAATAAGCTTAAGTAGACAGAACCTAACTGGGGCCGCTGGGTCAATTGGCCCATTGTCTATTAGTCTCCAAGCCTCCCTAACAACCTCCTCGTACCTGGCCCTGGAGTCCCTAAACTCGACATTAGGGTTAACAGCCCTAATGATGTTAACCATGAATGGCCTACCCTCCTCAACAACCCTCACCTTGGCTAATTCATCAACTGGTAGTGGGTTAACGTACAGGCTCCTGGCAGCTGAGTTGTCGGCTTGTAGGTAACCCTCAACGAGCACATCACCCCCCTTCACATGTTCCCTAGCCCTACTTAAGGCAAGCCTAACCCACTCATCACCACTAACCCACTGTTCAGGTAGCCTCCACCTACCCCCCAACTCCCAATTCCTGTTAAACACGGGCCTCTCGCCAAGGGTCCTTATTCTGCTTACCGCATCGCATAGTTGTCTCGCCAAGACTGGGTTAAGCCTAATCACATAGGGCTTCTCAATGACCGAACTATAGCTGAACGCCTCCCTCAACGCCTCGCTGAGGCTATCCCCATCCCAGGGTTCAAGGCAGGGGACACCGATTGCCCTGCAAATTGGCCTAATGTCCCATAGGTCAACCACGGTCACTACCATGGACCCCCTCACTGAGGATAGGGCCAATTCACCCAGCCAATTCACGAAACCGTAGGTGTCTAGTATTGCCAGTGAGTCCTGGGCTGTCATTGAGGCACCCTGGGCCACAGCCACCGGGTCATGGGCCGTTGAACCGCAGTTAACTAGCTTACTGACTACTGGCGACCTCTGCCTTATGATCCTCATCAAAGTTGATCGAGGCTTGGTTTTAATAAGGTTGACGCTGATCGGCCCGCCGGGATTTGAACCCGGGACCCCCCGGTTTCCGACCACGGGGACTTGGTGTTTGTCCCCCGTGGGGCTGACTACAGCCGGGTGCTCTGCCGCTGAGCTACGGGCCGCCTACATCCTCCACTACCTCATGAGTAATTTTTAAGCTTTTCTGATAATAGGGTTGAGACTACACCCCCTTAATGATACTACTTGGTGATTTAAAAGATATAAAGAACCTTTGAGTTTCACATTACAGCAACCCACTCTGGGGCTAACCCATAGTTATATTTGAGACATTTCTCTTTTAATAACGTGTGAAACTTTTAAGTAAGCAATGCCTGAATCCACATGCTACTTCAACTACCTAGGTTAAAGGATCCTAAAATAAGAATGAGGTATGTCTCAAGCACGCATGATGTTGATGCTAAGGAATTACTTGGGACTTTACCCAACTGGTACGTTGACCACCTCAGGGAAAAGGGTATACTGAGAATGAATTCGGCAAGGCATGGCGGGACTACTACACCCTTAAACCTGGAGGCAAGTTAGAAATCTTTAAGGTAGATGAACCTGGGGTAATAGTAAGCCTCTGGATGACGATAGCCGCTAAAGATCACCGGTTCCTAAGAAACGTTGTAATCAGGGCGTACTGGGATTGCGAAAGTGAACCCAGCGTTGACTGGCCTCCTCCCTGCCCTAAGAGGGCGTGGGAGGTTTCCTTGCCCAGCCTTCATTGGCTTCTCTGGCTGGGTTCATGGGATTGCCCCGGGCCAGCATTGCGGGGCTTTGTTCGCTGGCCTTGAATTCCTTGAGTGTGGCGTGTATATGCTTCACGATTTCGTACGGAACAAGTGGGTTTGATTTTCCTTCGTGCTTTCTCCAGTTCATGTTCTTGCTCAGACTCTTCAAGTCCCACCATACGCCTTTTGCCCACGCTTCTGGTGTTGTTTTCCACGTCATATTCACCACAGATGCGTAATCCCTATTCACGTAGTGCCCAAGTGGGCATTGCAACGTATGCCAGTCATCGGTCCTCTCTAATTTTACGAAGTGTATTGGACAGATCCTACTGTTCCTATATGATGAGACCCTAATGAGTTTCGAACCCCTCTCTAATGCCTTGTCTTCGATAGCCTCCTCAACACTCTTGAATGGTGTCTGCTTTATGCGATGCCTCAACTCGTCTTTCTCAATTCCATTAATCATCTCGTCTTGTGGTTTCTCGCCAAGCTCCTCTGTTACGATGATTGCCGGTGTTTTTGTTAGTTCACTCGCCACCTGCCTAACCCTACCAACCTTCCTATCCTTCTCCCTAAGTCTCCTCACTTGCTTCCTAAACTCCCTAGTGCTTGTCACACCCACATACTTGCCATTCGGTAATGCGTACAGTGGCTTGAGCCTATTGATTATTTTGTTTCGAATCGCCTCATACCTCCTGGCTAGTTTACCGAAGTCAGTCCTTATTTCATACAATTGTGGTGTTGTGTATTGCTTGTCCCATCTCGCTACTTTATCTACCGTGGATGGTAGGTCGATCTTGCCCACTGCTACCGTGTTCTCATTAATATCGAATGCAACGACTGATTGCGGCTCTTCCTCCCTGGGCTTAAGCTCGAAGATGAATACGGCATACCACCTATTCAACCTACGCTTAACAATCAACGTCCTAGCAAGCTCAGCCTCTCCTCTCAGTACCCTCCACCAGTAAAGCCAGAAACGCTTGTGCGGTCTGAGCCAAACCTCCCTCCTCCCACCAAGTAAGGATAGCTCAAGCTTAACTGGGGCTACTGATTTAACAAACTGTTCATAATTCCAGGCCATTTCGGTGAACCTAATGGACACAGCCTTAACCTCAGGATAGGGCTTGTCCACCAAGCCCCTCCTCCTCCTCTCGATGAATGACTTGGCGACCTCAGAGGCTTGCCTAATTGCTTGAGTTATTAGATGTGCGTGCAAGCCTGGGTACTCACCTCTATACTTACGGTAAAAAAGCCTTTGAAGCCGTGTTGCGCTCGTAACATTGTGCTCAACGGCATAAGCA
This sequence comes from Caldivirga sp., assembly GCA_028275645.1. Lineage (GTDB taxonomy): Archaea > Thermoproteota > Thermoprotei > Thermoproteales > Thermocladiaceae > Caldivirga. Next base: position 58 of record JAPWUH010000035.1, on the reverse strand, counting down.
ACAACCTCACGAACAATACTGAGATACGCAGACTCTACACTATAGAGTAGCTTAAAAA
>JAPWUH010000034.1 GCA_028275645.1 Caldivirga sp. | reverse complement strand
CCCTGGCCTCACTACCAACTGTGGCAGGGGTTAACCTAGTCTACGCTTCACTAATAGCCTTCGCGCTATCGATACCACAAATCATAGTGTACACGATGTTGACAAGGCACATACCGAGAACTGGTGGCGATTACGTGTGGTTAACCAGGGCCCTTGGGCCTAGGTTAGCTTGGCTAGCCTTCGGCCTAGCGCTGGGCTTTGTGATTGAGTCCTTAGTCTACTACGCATTAATATCCCTAGCAGGTGTCAGCCAATTAGCCTCAGTATTGCCAATACTCGGCTTCAGCGTCAACATAACACCAGCGGAGTCTATTGCAATAGCCGTAGTGTTCTTCGCAGCCATAGTTGTGGTGAATATATTGGGTACTAAGTATGGTATTAGGTTGATGACTGGTTTAACCCTATTCTCAATAATTAGTCTTGTGTTGTCGCTATTGGTGTTATTCTTAACCCCTAGGCCCATTGTTATTAGCCGTGTTGAGTCGTTGCTACCCAGTGGTTTCTCCTACTCTGGTGTTGCCTCTGGGTATTCTGGCTCTTTCTTCTCCCTTGGCCCTACCTTGATGATGCTCCCCTTCTTCGCAATATTCATATACCCATGGCTAAACGCAGGACCGGCAATGGCGGCTGAGATTAGGGGGAGGAGGTCTGTGGAGCTTAACGTACCCACGGCCGCATTGTTAACAATGGCCATGGCTACCCTCGGCTTCACCGCCCTTTACTACTCCCTCGGCTTTAAATTCACAATGGCTGCATTATCAAACAGCCAGTTGAACAGCACAATCAACTACTGGACAGTGGCAATGGCAGCATCAGGAAACACGATAATACAATGGATAATAGCAATAGGATCAGTAACATGGTACCTGGCCATATTAGCATACGGTGCAATAATCGTGGTTAGGTACTGGTTCGCAATGTCCTTCGACAGGGTGCTACCAAGCTTCCTAGCCTACCTAAGCCCTAGGTTTAGGACTCCAATATACGCCCACCTACTGGACTTAACAATAACGGCGGCGCTAATCACCCTGGCTGGTATATTCTACGGAACATTCACGGCGCTTTACGGTGCAGTGGTTGAGGCCATAGTGTACTACATGGCCGTTGGCATAGCGTCAGCGGTGATGGGGGTTAGGATGCTTGGCAAGGCCCTAGCAGCAGCCGGCTTAGCACAGGCAGTCGTAATGGCTTACCTGACTTACCAGTTCCTGGCATACCCATCAATATGGGGCGGTAACTGGCTAGCATATGGCGTAGAGATATTCGCTGTGGCGTTGGGCATAGCCATATACCTCATAACCCGCAGCATAAACATTAAAAAGTACGGCATAGACATAGCCACAACATACACCGAAATACCACCGGAGTAACAGGGCCTGACTGGTTCATAAGAGTTAAAAAGCGGTCATAGTTTTATGTTTGCTTGTTTTGTCGTGATAATTATTTAGTCTCACCCGAATGGTATTTATTTAACTTAACCAACCGAGTAAGGTATATAAAGGCCCCCACTGCTAGGTTATTTGAGGTGAGTGAAATGAACATGGCAAGTATAAGAGGCCTATTAGGCTTAGTAAACGGAACCAGTGGGAGGAGACTAGTCAATGGCAGTAAGGGAACTGGCAATGGAAGGAACATAAACTATATAGGTAATGGGCATGAAAACGGCATTACAGTCATATATGGAGTGATGATGCCAATAACGTACATCTACGATGAGAAAAACAGGATGTTTAGGGTCAGTTAAAAAATACCACCCAGAGTTTTTTAGCTAATAGCCCTCCTTAGTTAAGTCTTTTAACTACCTTTCTATTCCCACTCTAAAAACCTCGTTAAGTTTATTTTTCACGCTTCAGGTATCTCCCCGGCGTGATGAGCCATTCATGCGCAGATGTGTGATGATGGCATGAGACAACTGACGGTGAGCTATATAAAACTATATATTATTAAACTCATTTATGGTTGGGTTAACCGAGTAAACATTATTAAGGGGTCACTGGCCAGTGTCCTTGATGATGGACATGATTAATCTGCCGCCTGGGAGAAATCCACCTGATGAGCTGTATGTGGTCATTGAGATACCAGCCGGTTCAAACGTTAAGTATGAGTATGATAAGGTTAATAGGGTCTTCGTGGTTGATAGGGTGCTTTACACGGCAATGTCATACCCATTCAACTACGGGTTCGTACCAGGTACCTTAACTGAGGATGGTGATCCACTTGATGCAGTGGTTATAAGCAGTGTCTCATTCCTACCTGGTACTGTTGTTTCGGTTAGGCCAGTGGGTGTCTTAAACATGGAGGATGAGAAGGGTATTGACTACAAGTTAATAACAGTGCCCATAAGCAAGGTGGATCCAAGGTTCTCCAATATAAACGACGTGAAGGACCTACCCGACGTGATACTTTACCAGGTTAAGCACTTCTTCGAGCATTATAAGGAGCTTGAACCGGGCAAGTGGGCTAAGGTTCACGAGTTCCAGGGGAGTGAGGAAGCTAAGAAGCTTGTGCTGAAGTACATTAAGAGCGACAGGGCCTTAGCGGCCCAGGTTCACGCTGATAATAAGTAGCATTACCTAAATGACGCATTGCTGGATTAGGAATATTAACGCTGCTGATAGAGACTAACCCGTGGGCCTTAACCCAATTGTACTGGTTAGGTATGGGGAAATCGGGCTGAAGAGCAATCCAGTTAGGGTTAGGCTGGAGAAGCTACTGATCAGTAACATACAGGAGTCGTTAAGCAGGGGCGGCGTGGTGAATTATGAGATCAGTAAGGTTAGCGGTAGGGTACTGATAAACGTGGCCGAGGAGGATCTACTTAAGGCAGCCCTGGCGGCTGCCAGGGTTTTTGGTGTAGTCTCCACGTCGCCAGCCTACGCATTAAGGTTCAGCAGCATTAATGACATAGCCACGGCCGCCTACGAGCTATGGCGGGGTAAGGTGGCTGGGAGGAGCTTCGCCGTTAGGGTTACCAGGGCCGGCAACCACCCCTTCACATCCATTGACGTGGCCAGGCGTGTGGGTGCGGCCCTATACCCATTCTCAAGGGGCGTTGACCTGGATAACCCTGAGGTTGAGCTTTACGTGGAGGTTAGGGGTGACTACGCCTACCTGTTTGACGAGGTCATAGAGGGGCCTGGTGGTTTACCCCTGGGTTCACAGGGTGGTAGGGTGCTTGCCCTGGTTTCAGGGGGCTTTGACTCTCCAGTGGCCTACTGGCTGATGAGCAGGAGGGGAGCCTTAGTCGACGCCTTATTCTGTAGCCTAGCCCCACCGGTGGATGTGGTGGGCTTCACCAGGGTGTTTAAGGCACTTTACGACCACTGGATATTCGGGTACGACCCACTGGTCATGTTGGTCAACTGTGAACCCCTTGTCGAGGCCTTGAGGAGTAGGGTTAACCCACACCTAATGAACACGGTGTTTAAGAAGTTCCTGTACAAACTGGCGGAGTCCATAGCAGTGGAGGGTGTCTACATGGGTTTGGTGACCGGTGAATCCCTTGGGCAGGTGAGTAGCCAAACCCTGAGTAACCTGTACTCAGCGTCAATGGGCGTTAACATACCCATATTCAGGCCCTTAATAGGGTTGGATAAGGATGACATTATTAAGCTTGCCAAGAGGATAGGCACCTACGAGGAATCCGCCAAGATGATTGAGCCGTGTAGTGTCTTCTCTAGGAAGCCGAGGACTAGGTCAACGCCCAGTAGACTTGATGAGGAGTTGAGTAAGGTGATGGACCTGCTGGGTACGGTTAAGGCCAGTTTAATTAAGCTTAGGGCAAGTGAGCTAAGCCGGGTTAACCAGCTACCACTGTGGAACTGGAGAATCAACTTAGCGAACACCGACACAGGCGGCTTGGGTTCATGCAGGTGAGGGGGTGGTTAACCCTCAATAATGCATAAAGCTTATTTAACCTAGGGACGAGGATTCAATGTGGCCGCTGGTGACTTAGGCAAGAGGTTGCGTGGGTTGTTTAAGGATGTTGTGTGGATACTGAGGAGGGCTAGGAAGCCGGATAGGGAGTCTTACGTAACCATAGTTAAGTTAAGCCTGCTGATAGTGTTCATACTGGGCGCATACTCACTGATCTTCAGCTTCCTCGGCTACGCATTGACCAGTAGGCCCTCACTACTGGCTGTCCCATACCCTGAGAACGTGATAATCATAGCCACGGTGGTCATCCTAATAGTGGCTGCCCTAGCCTACCTCCTAATCTCCACGAGGGGCATTGGTAGAGGGCGTTGATGCAGGGCGTTAAACCAGGTATCTTAGTCTACGGTAACCCAGTCCTCAACGGATACTCATCATCAGTGCTGGGTACCCTTAATGATGTTAAGCCGCTTAACCCTGTTGATGAGCTAATCCTATACATGGTGGGTGCACACGCTGGTGATGAATTCGTGAGGTCGCTGATGTGGCCTGGCCCAATGCCCCAGTTAAACCTAGGCTCAATGAACCCCTGCGATGCATACCAGGTGGCTAAGCTAGTCGTGGTAACCTGGCCCACCGCCTCTAATTTAAGTGAGCTCAGGAGAGTTAGGGCCCTGGCGCTTGAGGAATGCGTAGGGGTGCTTGATAGGCTTCAGTTAAGGTTAGTTAAGCATAGTGAGGCGATCGGTATGTTGGATAGGCTTTATGAAATGGCCATTAGTAACCAACTCAGCGAGGAGGATACTGCTAAGCTTGCATATGCATTAGTTATTTATGAGCTGTATGATAGGGCCGTTAGGCTGCTTGAAAGGCGCTTTAACACCATTGTTAAGTACCAATTGGCTGTCCTCAGGATACTTTTAAGGGGCTTCATGAACCTGACGCCGTGGCACAGGGGGTTAATACTATCAACAGGCACGTTAAACGTCTCGGATTGGGTGTTAACGACTGTTAGGTATAGGGATGAGGTGTGCGTAGTCATCCAATTCAAGAGCCTTGAAAAGCCATACACGGTCTCAAACTGCCCCGTGCAGGTGGAGGGGGGTAGGTTAGTGGTCAGTGGCGTTGAACCAACCCTAAGCACAAGCCCTGTGACCGTTGAACTGCTAGTGAAGCCTAGGAACTGGGGGGTGGTTTTCATAGCTAATAACACTAATAGCCCCATTAGGTATGAGCCTAGGGTTAAGGGTAGGTGCGTTGTTAAGGCTAAGGATTATGAAAACCAGGGCTGCGGTGAATTACTCCTCGATGTGGGTGAATACGCATCAATATACTTCACTTAGTGTTTACCCGTGGTGTGGATTGCGTTTCCCTCTCGGCTGCCGTTGGTTGGGTTTCACCTAGCCTAGGTTGTCAGCGTCACTGGTGGTTCATGGGTGTCAGTTGGGGGTATGCCGCAACCCTTCCGTTTGAGGCTATCCTTTAAACGTCGGCTCACTGTAACACAAACCACAACCAACACCTAAACCACCCAATAGGGCGGTTACCAATTAGGCATTGTGGCCGTGAAACAACGTAACCAGAACCATGATTTATTAAAATAAGGACAAACTTAAGACCGCCTACGCCCAATCACCAGGCCTACTACTACGGTTACTACCCCAATTATGAACGTTACACCACCAAGTAGTATTAGAAAGCCTGAGGTTATGAATGGGCTACTCGCCAACGATGCCGGGAACACCCTGTACCTAATCATTATGCTGGATGTGCAGTTGTTGATTAGGCTCACCGCCAATGACTGGTTATAGATCATTATGGTTACGTTAGCTGTCGTCTTAGAAGCATAGGGTGTTGGTTTTGGAAATAGGCATGAGGAGTTACTTGACTCGATTATCAGCACCGAGGATGGGTATATGGACAAGCTAACGCTGCTTCCCGGGCTTAGTGGGGATAGGGGTGTTTGCCTTAACTGATTAAAGAGGTTAATGGCACTATTGGCGGCTGTTAATGAGCCGGCTAAGGCAAGCGCAATACCAATCACCAAGATAACTATCCCTGATGCAGTTACCCAGTTAACCACACATTTAACGGTCCGTACGGCTAAATAAACGTTTCCTAATCAACCCAGTAGTAATGCTCAATACTCCTCTTACCAACATTATCAATCATTGATATTTCATAGTAGTTGCTGGACACGTAATCCTCAGGCATTATCCTACGCTCAACTATGATTATCATGTTCCTCGGCTCCTCCATGGTATCCTCAATCATCTCCAGCACTATGCTCGGCTGCGGCAGCTCCCTCCCCATTAACTGTTGGGCAGTCTTCTTCTCATCGTTAATAATGGCTATGTTCCTGAGCTCCACGGAGTCCCAATGATCCTCAACACTGTCCAGGGACCAGGCCCTGCGGGCTATGACCTTAGGGTACGTGTGTTTACCCGAAATCAGGTTGCACCTCTCTGCGTCAGGATCCGTGTGGTCGCTGGCTATGGTTACGAATACGTCCTCCCTATTCTTAATGAGTAGGGCGTAGGCTATGTTACTGCCGTATGATGCAGTTATCTTCTTAACGTAATTACTGGTTGTAATTAGGTATGGTTGGAGGGCTAACGTTGATATGCTCCCTGAATCCTGCTGGACAAGTAGGAGTGAGCCAACGGTTATCTCAATATCCTTCTCAGTCTTATTACCATACTCAGCGATTATGTTAACCCTATGCATCAATAAGTAGACGCACTCCGGTTTATAAACTATAATGCTGACTTTGGATCTTCAGGAAGGTTAAGGATATTACCTAAATGTTGAGGCTCCTGTACATCCTAATCCACGTGTATAGGCTCTCACCACCGGCAACTAGTTTATTCTTCAACACGCTGTAGGCTGAGACATAGCCCCTATACACGAGGTATGCGTAGTAGGCGTTTATCTTAGCCCTAATTATATTGGGCTTATTACTGGGGCTAGTCAAAATGCTTAAGCCGTACCTAAACTTATTCCTAGTCTCCACATCAGAGTTATTAAGCTTCTCCACCATGACCACTAATTGATCAATGAACTCGCTAATGTATGCGTCGTAGGGGGCCTTAACACTACCCCTCAACACGTCAAGCAACACCCTTTCATATTCTTCCCTAATCTTAGCCCTATCAGCGGAAGAACCCACGTTAGTCACTCCCTTTATCAACTTTAAAGTTTTAACCCATGAGTAGCATTAGCCATGCTTTAATGAGCCAAAGAATGCAACGATGGTTGTTATACCCACGATTGCAAGTCATATAGCCGACTTAACGGCTTAATGGAATTCCATCAATATTAAGCTACTTTAAACTATATCATTAATACGTTAACTGCAGCAGCCTTAATAGGGTAATGAAAATGCTCATTTTGTGGTATTAGGCAAAGCTTATATTAATGATTTATGTGGTTTATCGACCGTGGAAAGTGTGGCATTGCCACGGGTGCTTGTTGAGGAGCTTAGGAGGAGGGGGCTTGATGCGGAATCTGTGGTAATAGATCTACTGCTGAGTTTCCTTAACATTGACCCGAGGGTAATCCCAGAGGTGCGTCTTGAACTAGCCGCCAAGTACCTTAATGAGGGTAAGGGGCTTATAGACAAGGATCCTGTTCAGGCTAGTGAGAAGTTGTATAAGGCCGCTGAGGAGGCTATTAAGGCAATGGCAATATGCCTAAACCTGGATGTTGCCAAGTCCGCAGAGGGTAAGGGCAGGTGGACTGTCACTGACTTAGTCACGGCGGTTAGGGCTATGTCAAGGATAGTTGGCAAGGAGGTTAGGGGTGAGTGGGATACCGCGTGGGTGCTGCATGTTTGGGGCTTTCACGAAGCTAAGTTAAGCGCGGATGATGTTAAGGATAGGCTGCAGGACGTAGAGGATTTGGTTAAGAGAGCTGAGGAGACGTGCAAGGGTTCACATGCCTAAGGTTCGTTTAAGGTTTACTAGCGGCCTTAGTGAATGTAGTCTTCGCCGGGTTTGGCGTATAGGTTGCTTGGTTTGATTAAGGCACCTGCAAGCACCAGTAATGAACCAAGTATCATTATCGATGACCCTGCAATTAAAACGTTAGGCGACGCCACAGTTGACTTAACTAGCAGTGTGAGGGCTAGTGAACCGAAGGGGCCTATGGCCGCGTTTATGTTCCAGCCCAGTGAGACTGCGGACCACCTGCTCTCAACTGGGAAGAGTGACGTGAAGTATATTGTCTGTGGGGCCGCGGCCAGGCCGAACAATATGCCTGTTATTAATGAGGCGTAGGTTGCGCTTGGGCTTAGGGTGAAGGCTAGGTAGACGGCTATTGGTGAGGTTAAGGCTAGGAGTATTGATGGATATATGAAGCTCCTCCTAATCCCAAGGCTAATTACAGTTAACCCGCTCAAAACCTCACCAATCACGGCTCCAAGGCCACCATACACCACTAGCCAATACACGTAGTCCTCGGCCACCTTCTTACCTATACCCATGTGCGGCGCAATTATATTGGGTAGTACGTATGGCCAGTAGCCTAGGCCACCGTAGTAGTATATGGTTAAGCCTAGGTTTATCAATATGAGTATCAGCATGTTAATGCCCCAAACCCTCCTGTTGGCTATGGGCACCCTCCTCAGGGTCCCTAATTCCCTGGCCCTCAACCACTCAGGTGACTCAATGCCGAGTAGCCTAATCACGAGCGCTATTAGGGCTAACACGGCCCCTATGTAGAACAGTATCCTCCATCCACTGACGGTGAATGCAGTGTGGCCAACAATACCCTCCACCAGTATGCTGATAGCCCCCGTTAGGAACACTGCCCAGGATAAGCCACTGTACATTACACCATTGAGGAGTGGCTTCCACCTCGGGTTCACCTGCTCAAGGGCCCAGGTGGCTCCACCACCAGCCTCACCACCAAGCCCAATACCCTGGATAATCCTAACGACGTAGAGGGTTATCGGCGCCGCAATGCCTATCTGGGCGTAGGATGGGAGGAGGCCTATGGATAAGCTGGCCAGACCCATTAAGGCTGCGTCAACCGCAGTGGTTAGTCTCCTCCCAAACCTATCGCCAAGGTAGCCGAATATTAACGCCCCCAGGGGCCTGGCGAAGTAGGTCACTGCGAAGGCGAACCAGAAGGTGACTAGGCTGAGCCTAAATACGCTCTCAAGTATGGGTGAGAGGGTGGAGAACAGTATTATGTCGTAATACTCAAGCCCCCACGCAAGCATTGTTGATACTGAGGCCAGGGTGTAGTACCTAGCCTTAACCTCCCCAGTGGACACGAGACCCCCTTAACTAAGTCACCTTATAAGTGTTTTTGGGTTAAGTGGGTTTATTGGCCCTTAAGGCCTTAAAGGACTCCTCAATAACCCTAATAGTCTCGTCAACAATATCCCTGGTGTGGGCCGCCGAGGTGAAGTTAACCTCGTATTGGCTTGGCGTGAAGTAGACCCCCCTATTCAGGGCCTCCCTGTGGAAGGCTAGGTAAAGCTTCTCATCACTAGCCCTAACATCTGAAGGTGTCCTCACGTCACCCCTCTTGAAGTAGAATTGGAACATTGAAGCCACCTGCTTAACAACAACGTCGAAACCGTTCCTTGAGGCTGAATCCTTAATCGCCTTAGCCACCCTCTCAGCGGCCTCATTAGCCACCTCGTAAACACCCCCACCCTCAATAACCCTCAGGGTCGCTAAACCAGCGGCCATTGAAATTGGGTGTGCATTAAACGTGCCTGCATTGTAGACTGGCCCCTGGGGCGTGACCATGCCCATTACATCCCTCCTACCACCAAAGGCCCCTATTGGGAAACCACCGCCAATTATCTTGCCAAGCGTCGTTAAGTCGGGCTTTATGTTAAACATGCCCTGGGCCCCACTCAACCCAACCCTAAACCCGGTGATAACCTCGTCG
>JAPWUH010000033.1 GCA_028275645.1 Caldivirga sp. | reverse complement strand
TCGAAGGGTGGGTTATTGGTGTCTATGGGCTCGTGTTCATCAACCCACTCGCCATTTCTATACCTCACGCAGGTGAAGTGGGTGTGCATGGCCTGGTTTCCGAAGTAGCTCCTCCACATGTCCAAAACCTCCCTGTAGTTTATTGATCCACCATTCCTAGCGTAGACGTGGCCCCAGTCCACTACAGCCACGACCTGTGGGTTATTAATCTCTTTAACCAGCCTAAACGTCTCCTCGAGGCCCCCGAACTGACTCCTCCTAGCCATAACCTCTAACCCGAGCTTCACGTGACTAACCCCATTCTCCCTCATCCAGTCGATTAACTTGAGCACATTGTCCTTAACCGAGTTATAGCAGCCCTCAGGCCCCATCTTACCGTAGTATGCTGGGTGAAAGACCACCACAGTAGCCCCCATGGCCTCACCCCTATCTAACGATTCCTGAAGTCTCCTTAAACTGGCCTCAACCTTCTCGGACTCCTCGCTGCATAGGTTTATGAAGTACGGTGCATGTATGGATAACCTAACCCCAAGTTCCCTAGCCAGTTCACCAGCCTCCTTGGCGGCATCCCTACTCATCCTAACCCCCTGCACGAACTCAACCTCCATCGCGTTTAAACCAACGTCCTTAACGTACCTTATACCATCCAGCGTGCCAGCACCCCTCTTACCCTTAAGCGCCAGTGGTACCCCGGCTGGCCCTAGGTAAACCTTAGCCATCCGTGTGGGTCTCGGTTTAAACTTTAATTAAGTTAACCCGCTAGCCGGATTCAGGTTTTGTTAACCAGCTGGGTCTCTTACTCATGAATACTAACGCCGAGTCCCTAATCTCCGGGGGTAGTTCACTTACTTGGGCTACACTGCTTATCAACCTGGCCTCACCCCTCAATAACGAATCCCTCACCACGCCGCTCCCAATGGCCCTAAGCCCCCTGAGCACCGAGTCCTTAATGGACCTAACCCTCCTAGCCCTAATGACAACCCACCTCCCACCCCTAATGAAGGGGCCTATTACGTCACCTGAATCAATGTACTTGCTGATGAACGCCTCTGATTCCTCAGTCCAGACAGGTGGGCCCACGTGCTCCTCGAGGGGTGGTAACTCAGCTTCCTCAACCGTAATCATGATGACTATGTACCTATCCTGGGGTGTGTATAGGCCTATGTCCACTGGCTTGAACCCATCCCTCTTAATAATGTTCCAAATTGACGATGCAATGCTCCTTAATTGACCCCATACAATATCTTCAACGTAACCCCTCGGGTAATCCCCATAAATGACCAGTGTTGGCGCCGTGACGCTTGGCCTAGGCACTGGGGCTACATCCCTGAAGAACACCATGCTTGGGTACTTGAGTAGCCGCCTTGACGCGGCTATGAAGGTGGCCATTGAGTCCAGTGAAACGGCCGCGGCAACGTTTCTATTGGGGTCGACTGGGTCAATGACCACCAACGGTGCGTTAAACCTAACGCCACCATGCGCCGTTAGGCTAATCCTAACCCTGAATGGTACCCAACCTGAGGCGGCCTTAACCACGTTAAGGAAGCCCCCGTAGGCTATTGTAAGTAACTCCGCCAAGTAGCCGCTGAAGCCCTGTACCTTAACCTCAGCCCCATATACACCTATCCTCTTCATCATGAGCTTAAGCAGCCTGACATCATCCTCAAGCCCCCTTAACCTATCCCTAAGGTAAAGCGTATGGAGTGGTGACCTATCAGCAGCAGTGATGGGCTTCTCACCCATGCTCATCCTTATGCACGGCACCACGTCAACGTTAAACCCATTATACGTTAACGTTAGGTATGGGTGCTGGGCGTAATTCATAACCCAGTTAATCCCCCTCCTGGAGAGTGCATTAGCCAACTCCCTGATTAACTCGCCTGACTTAACCATGTTAATGTACCTTTCGCTACGTGGGAGTATTATGAAGACGTCTATGTCCCTATCCCCAGGTAGCCATGTGTTGTGGGCAACTGAACCCTGTAGGGTAACCTCACCCTCAAGTCCAAGGGACCTAACCTCATCACTAAGCATCTCGGTAATCGCCTTAGCAACCTCATTGACAGTATTAACCTCCTCTTGACTCGGCTTAACTAACCTAAGCGCCTCCTCAACAACATCCTCCACCCTAACCACAAACCCCACTAACACTCAACGCTTTTTAACCTCCTTATAGAGCTTAAAGTAGGCAAAAATAGAGGACACGACTTTTTAAGGCTGTAACGGCATTGGTTTGGCTTTAAGATTAAAGTCTAGCTATCCACTATGCCTAATCGCCTTCCGTCCCCGTTTGGTTGCTAGGCGGCCTCTCACTCCCCTTAATGGGTGTTATCGTTATTAGTGGTTTATTGGCTACATATGGTGGCCCATGTGGATTATCACTAACCACATAGTAGATTGTTACAGCCATCGTGTAGTTACCTGGGGGTTAGGTTAACCGTTGCCTCATCCCTCTCCAGATTGAGGATTATTGACCGTCCCCCAATCTGGAGGACTACCGTTAAGTTACTGAAGACGTCATTAAGGCCATCATCATGTAACTTCACCCTGAAGTAACCCGTGGAGTTGACGTAAAGATGGGCGGTGGCGCTGGCACTACCAGCCATACCTGGGGTTAGGTTACCTAGGTTAACGTATGCCGGTATTGCCACGTAACTTGGAGGTGGGGGTAGTATTAGGTGGTAGCTTATGTACGCTAAGACCCCGTGCATATCCATAGCAACCACCGTGCCGGTAAGCCCAACCGCGAGCGCTAGTGTTATCAATAGCCAACTCTTCATCATGCTTAATTTAACCCTGGTTTTTTATTTGTTTCTAGTAGCGTAAATTAATTGAAAACTTGATAAACTGATAATGTCGCTTGGTAATTGCCGTGGCCCTATAGCTTAGTGGTTTACGTTAACCATGCGTTATCATGCTGAGCATGTTGTCTAATGCATCCACTAGGGCTTGAGCGTGCTCCCTACTGTGTATTATTGATGGTAGTAGGTGCGGCATGTGTTCAGTCATGTACAGTATGCCGTTGACCCTCATGTAGAGGTGCATTAGGTCGTAGAGCGACTCATCAATCCTCAACTGGTAGGCCTCCCTGACGTTGATGGGCTTACTCGTGGTGAAGTGAATCCCAATCATGCTGCCTACCCCGGTGGCCCAGCATAACCTATCATGGCCCTCGCAAACCTCATTAATCCTCCTGCGGGTCCAATCCCAAAGCTCGTTAAACTGGTCATAGATGCTCCTGTTCTGCCTCAGGTAATTGATCATTGCGTAGCCGGCTGTTAGTGTAATTACGTTACCTGTGAATGTACCACCGTGGAAACTCCTAGCCCTTGCGTTAGGTCTCTTAACATGGTTAAGCAGCTCCATGATCTCCGAGGTGGATGCAATAGCCCCTGCCCCTGGGTATCCGCCGCCGATTATCTTGCCTAGGGTCACTATATCGGCCTTAACGTTGAAGTACTCTTGCCCACCACCAAGGGCTAGCCTGAACCCCGTAATAACCTCGTCAAATATTAGGAGGGAACCGTACCTCATGGTCAATTCCCTAACCCCCCTCAGGTAGTTGGGTTGGGGTTCGATACAGCCCCCTGAACCCAGGACGGGCTCGATTATCACTGCCGCCACCTCGTGTCTGCTCAATGCCCTCTCCAGGGCGTTTAGGTCGTTGTAGGGCACAACCAGCGTGTACTTAATGTACTCCTCAGGTAGGCCAAGGCTCTCAGGACCCTCGAAGGGTGGGTTGACGCCCACGTGAAGCGCATCATAACCCCCATGCCAGCCACCCTCAATCTTAACTATATACTTGCGCCCCGTGTAGGCCCTGGCCAGCCTAACGGCATACATGTTAGCCTCGGTGCCGCTGTTGGAGAACCTAACCATCTCAGCATTCGGTATCACTTTGGTTAATAACTCGGCGTACTCAACCTCAAGGGTATTTGGGTAGCCTAGGTGTGTGCCGTTGAGGGCTGCCTCGTTAACAGCCTTAACCACGAAGTCGGGTGAGTGCCCCATTATATGTGCCCCATGGCCCATCCAGTAATCCACGTACTGATTACCATCAACATCCCATACGTTAACCCCCTTAGCCCTAGTCACGTATATTGGGTATGGTTTGAAGAACCTTATCTGATACGTGGTGCCGCCTGGGAGTAGTCTACTGGCCCTATTGAAAATTTCAAGGGATTTACGAGTCCTGGACCTGTAATCAGCCTCAAGCCTACTCATTAATTCCTTAACCCTGTCACGCAAGTTAACCATACCTCAACAGTCAAGGTCGCTGAGTATCAGTATTAATCTATTTCCCCTCATTTGAAGCCCCAGTTGAAACTTCATTAGCTGCTTCATTAAAGTACCTGTTAACTAGCTCATCCATAAGGGACCTCAATTCGTCATCATGACCCTTAATGGCTATTAAAAGGTTACTTAACTCCCTGTTAGTTAACTTACCCTCAATACATGCCTCATAGCACTCCTCGTACAGGTTCCTTAACTGTTTTATCGAGCTTAAGGTTAAGCCGTGTTTCATTAGTACACCATTCTCCTTCTCAATGTGGCCACTTAACACCCTAATTAACCTACTACAGTTGATTCTACCCCCAGCCACCTCCATGATTAACTTAACCAGTATTATATGCTCAACCCTCAGGACTGAGAGGTACGTCGCCGTTAAGTTGAATAACTCCTCAGTGTTCATTAACCATCAGCCGTAGAAGGGTCTCTGCGTAATTAAATTACTTATCATTACGCCTAATGGTGGTGTATAGCCGGCTATGTTCTCGTCAACTACGGCTATTCCACTAACCCTATTAATCCCAACTATAACCAGATCGTTGGGTAATATGTAACCGCTTGGGACCTGTAAGCCATAAGCCCACGAAAGCACGCTGACCATGAATGAGTAGTAGTTGCCTAGGGTTGAGTTGAACTTAACGGCGCAGGCTGTGTAGTTCACGCCACTGACCCCTAGGCTCGATAACTCGCTAAGCATGTCACTTAGGCTGATGTTTAGGGCTAGCGTGGCGTTCTCATGAACCTTAACACTGAACCACCTGAGGAATTCAAGGGAGGCCGTCTTGTTAATGCTGTAGGCGCATACATATAAGGGTAGGAACCTTTGCGTAACTGTACCACTGACGCTGTTGTAGGTGACCGTGTTTGGTATCATGATTAAGTTAACCTTACCCTCATTAACCATGCTCATCACCGTTGAGTTGAACACATTACTCAACGTGTAGTTGGCATCATCATAAGGATTAATGAAGTAGATTATCCAGATTGGGGCTGTTGAGTTACCGTACTGTAAACCCAGTGTAGACGCCATAGTTACCATGTCTCCTATGTGTTGATTGAGCACTACGTAGGTTGGTGTAAACTCCACACCCTTACTTGGCTTAAAGGCGTGTACAAATATTGAGAATACCGCGGCCGCGACTATGATAACTATGGCCACGTATGTTATCAATGCGTCCGTGTTCATTAGACACCGCTTAGGTTTGGTGTTTAAATGTTTTAGCCAAATGACTAATCAACGCACCTAACTATGTTGTGGCCCGAGGCCTTCCTCAACCTATTCATTACGGCTAGGCCAATCCCAACCTCAGGGTAACCCTCGGCAATGGCCACGTCTGCATCGATTTCATCAATCAACCTTAATGAGTGGAATAGGTTCTTAGCCACCGTGTACAGGTTAACCCTCGACCCAACCTCAATGACCCTGAGACCTAAGCTCCTGTATTTGCCGCAGGTTTCACTACTACACAACACCACAACTCTCCTACCCCTCTTAGCCTCATCCATGGCTAGATCCATTGTTAACTTAACTAAGCCCTCTAGGTCACTACACTCAACCACAGTCAATGGTTTATCCGGGGCATAGTGCCTATACTTCATTCCGGGGGCTAGGGCCTCCTTAAACTCGCCAAGCCCAAGGGCCTGCTCGGGGATCCTAATATCGCCGAACAGTCTCCTCAACTCCTCCAGTGTGAAGGGGCCTGGCCTATAGAGCACTGGTGGTCTCTTGGTGTAGTCTATTATCGTTGACTCAACGCCGAAGAAGGTTTCACCCCCATCAATGATAACGTCAACCTTACCCCAAAGATCCCTAATAACGTGCTCAGCCCTGGTTGGGCTTGGCTTACCGGATAGGTTAGCGCTCGGTGCTGATATGGGGGTGCTTAGCCTTATCAGCATTAAGGCCACTGGGTGGGCCGGCATCCTAACGGCAATTGTATCCAAACCGCAGGAGGCTACTGGGCTAACCCTTGAACTCTTCCTGAGTATCACTGTTAATGGGCCGGGCCAAGCCACCCTAAGCCTCTCCTCAAGATCACCAGGAACCTCCTGGACCACCTCGTGAAGCTGGTCGAAGGTTGATACGTGAACTATGCTTGGGTTATCCATGGGCCTATTCTTAACCATGTAGATCCTCCTAATGGCGTCATCATTATACGTCGATGCACCAAGGCCATAAACAGTCTCGGTGGGGAAGGCGACCAAGCCACCTCTCAATATAACCTCAGCCGCCTTCTTAACCTCAGACTCATCGGGCTTAATGGGATCCACCTTAATGAGCATCGTCATGGCTCATCAACCTACGTCTCCACGCTTAAAAATACTTCCCAGTCAAACTACGTTTACACCATGCAGTGCCAATGTTAATCATGGTCGAAGAGAATGAACCAATTCCTTAAAGACCCCTAAACAGCATGACTGTGAATACTAAGATTAACCCATGGCCTCATCCAAGATGCTTACCGGTACACCCCTAGTCTCAACACCCCATATGTACCAGGCTATGGACGCTAAGGCACCGATTGCGTACAGTATCAGGTTGACCAGTAGGTACTGGTAGGTGTTTAATGTGCTGAGGAGGTAGTACGTCAGTACTATGAAGATGCCCCAGGCTATTAACCTAATCACCCCTATCCACGTCCCCCTAGTCCTTGTCGGGAATAACTCAGGCTCAAGCAGCGTCCTAACTGCCCAACCAAACTCACTGAAGGCCATGTTTAGGAAGAGTAGGACGTAGAATACTGGTAGTGATGACCTCAGTGGTGTGTTTATGGCCGCGTATATTAGGAATATAGGTACCATGGTCAGTAACCCACCCACGTACGATAGTAATGTGAAGGGCCTCCTGCCTATGGCATCAACCCAAAAGCCTATTAAACCGGCTATTGACGCACCCAGGTTTGCAAACAACACAACCAGTGACTGAAGCTCAGGGTTACTGCTGAAGGGTAATGATGGCAGGTAAATTATGGTGTATGCCATTAACCCATACGTGGTGATTTGAACGAAACCTATTATGGATAGGAATAGTGCCCTGAACCAGGCTGGTGGGGCCTTTAATTGGATGTTTGAGCCACCCTTGCTTAACACGTACTCAAGCCCCTCACGCCTAGCCACCTCAATGGCCTCATTAACCCTACCCCTGGCTTCAAGCCACTTAACCGATTCAGGTATGCTGAGCCTAACGATGAGTGCTATGAAAACCACCACGAGTGCTGAACCAATCATGGCGTATATTGATGGCACACTGGCTTGGCCTGTGAGCAGCAGTGACACGTATAGTATGGCTGCTGCTAATGCTGCGCCCACATTATCGAAGTTGGGCGTCAGCACAAGCATCATACCCCTACTGCCGCTTGGCATAAGCTCAGTTATGGCCGCCAGTGCAGGTGGTTCCTCACCTCCAACACCGAACTCCGCCAGTGCGTACGAAACCATGAATACGGTGAAGGCAACCATGGGGTTGACCAGCTGTTTAACATAGAGTGAAGCTGCCATGCCTAACAACCCAATTGTGTACATGCTCATGGTGTATACGAATATCCTCTTCCTACCTAACCTATCAGTGAGCACACCCATCGTGAAGTCGCCAAGCACCACGAATACGTAGCCTATTACCACTGATAGGGGGAGTAGCCATGGAGGTATGTAATCCTTAAAGTAATTTATGGTCATTATACCGCTAGTTGAGACAAAGCCCCATATTAGGAAGCCTAGGGCGAAGCTTAGGAAGACTAGGTAATGTATACGTCTTAACTCCTCGCCTGCACTTCTACTATTCATATTTTATTGGTTACCAATAATTGATTTATAAAGGTTTCGCCGTCAGTCGCGGTCTCCCTCCTCATAAATCAGCGTGGTTCCGTATTCATCACGCTGAGGCCCTTAAGTACACTGGGCGTAAAACTGTGCAGCTATGCCACCGTGTAGCCTAGCGTAAGGGATATTTAAGGGTGTTAGAGCGTTAAGTGATGTTTAAACCCTATAACCTTGAGGAGGGGGCTTACCTGGTTAAGCTGGCTAGGAGGGCTGTTGAGGAGTTCATAAAGAGCAGGCGCGTACTAAAGCCCCCTGAGGATACACCCAGCAGGCTGCTTAAGGATAACTACGGAGTCTTCACAACCATAGAGACGGTTAAGGAGAATGGAACCACCGAGCTGAGGGGTTGCATAGGCTTCCCGAGGGGCAACGTAAACACGGCCAGGGCCACCATAAACAGCGCCCTAGCCGCAGCCTTCGATGACCCCAGGTTTGCGCCACTTGACCCCAGTGAACTCGACTCTGTGGTGTTTGAGGTCAGTGTGCTTAGCCCACTTGAGGAGGTCAAGTTTAGTTCACCCAGGGAGCTGGTTAACATGGTTAAGGTCGGCATCCATGGCCTCGTCATAGAGAGGGGGATGTACAGCGGCCTACTCCTACCTCAGGTGCCTGTTGAGTACTGCTGGGACACCGTGATGTTCCTAGATGAGGCCTGTGAGAAGGCTTACCTAAGCCCGGAGTGTTGGGCTGAGGAGGGTACCAGGGTTTATATTTATGAGGCGCAGATATTCAGGGAGAGGAGGCCGAAGGGTGAGATTTATGAACGCAACCTACTTGAGGAATTGAGCAGGTGTCATTTTGAGGAAAGGTAGTTGCTAATGAGGCTTTTAATAACATTAACCTCAGCCATTGATAACGGCCTGCCGGATACCAAGGCGCATAAGGTACCCTTGTTAATGGGCATTACATATATGTTATCATTACCCTTAACGATACTTAAAAGGCTTAAGCCATCCCTAGCAACCATGGATACGTAATCCCTTAAAGACTCGAAGTCGTATTCACCACTACCCTCAGTGACGCTCATACTTGAGGCGTCGATTAGGGCCACTGCAGTCACGTTAACCATATCCCTAACCTCTGTTAAACTTGACGGGGTGTAGCTAATTAACATGACAGGGGCCCCCTGAACCACCGTCTGCTGGGCAACCAATTCACTGATTCTTCTATTAATATCATTGACTAATGTGGTTAAATTCTCAATCCTGCTGATTAACTCCTCCCTAAGTGAGTCTATGGCTGACTTATCCACCCGCTGGTTAGCCGCCATAACACCACTCCCGGTGCCCTGCTGTATGTTTATGCCGCTTAAATTAACTGAACCACCTACAGTTGGCTTCACCCTACCCTTCCTGCCCCCTCTAGCCACCAGTAGAATAATCACCGCTACAGCAACCACTGCTACTATTATTAGAATTAGGCTGACTAGATTCATTAATTATTCGGTTTATCTGGGTTAAATATAAATGTATTGTTTCCTGGTTGATCTCAACAGGAGTAAGGCCGATCAGGGTTAGTTTCCTGCCTATGACCCAGCTGGGTTAGACCACATCATGGATCCATCAATAATGGGAAAGCCAACATATGCGCTAAGAAAGGCCTTAGCTAAGGCAAGACTCAAAGTTAATGGCATAGACCTCTGGAAAATAAATGAGGGCATCCACGTAGTCGCCATCAACACAATTAGTGGTTAGATAAGAGTAAGAGTGGAACTAAACTACAAATACCCTTAGGCAACAGGTAATAGGCGCATGGTAACTTTGGCAGGATGGTTATGAACACGTGGTAAGGGTTTTACCTTGTAGCGGCATATATGGGTGAATCCAAAGGTACACAATAATTATGGTGTAGTTTATTCAGCAGATTAAGGAATC
>JAPWUH010000032.1 GCA_028275645.1 Caldivirga sp. | reverse complement strand
GGTTAGCTGAGGCCACTGAATCAACCCCCTTAACACCACCTGTGATGCCCGCTAGGGAGAGCATCTCACCCCCATTACCCTTAACCACGGAGACCTCCACCTCGCTCAGTATCCTCTTAACGGTCTCAGTCCTATACCTAGTTGCCCCAGCGCCCACAGGGTCGAGGAGAACGGGCACGTTATTCCTGTTAGCGGCCTTACCGGCTATTATCATGGACTCAACCCAGTACTCATCCAGGGTGCCTATGTTTATGTACAATGCATTAGCCTTACTGGCCAACTCCTCAACCTCCTCCTTAGCGTGGGCCATAATTGGCGATGCGCCTATGGCTAGCGTGACGTTGGCCGCGTCATTCATGACCACGAAGTTCATGAAGTGGTGTATCAGCGGTCTCCTCTCCCTGAGGATCCTTAGGTCCCTTGGGAACTCGTCACTAAGCCACATAGGGTAGCAGGCCTAATCGAATTTTTAAACCATTTCTCGGTTATTAATAACCAATAAACATGTTATTAAGTGGGTCGTTAAAACTCCCTGGAGTAGACGTAGGGTATGCCCAGCGCAGTGGCCAGGTCCTTGTTGAGTGATGCCACATCCTCATGGGAGACGTCCCTAATGTCGTATTTGCCCAGTGCCGACACTATCATCTGGGTCTCAACCCTGGTGGCCCTAATGAAATTCCTGACACCAGCCTCACCCTTAACCATAGCCGCCACCACGAATGGCCTACCTGCGTAGACCGCTGAGGCACCCAATGCCCTGGATTTGACTATGTGGGCGCCGTTGAATAGCCTCCCGGCTATCATAAGGCTCATCCTATCATCAATACCCATCAGCCTCGCTTCCCTAATCTTAATCAACCCGACTATTGTTGGGTAACCCAGCTCCTTCATGGCGACTGATGGCGCCATTCCTGTGCCACCCTCCTTCCCATCGATAATGACGGCGTTGGCGCCCTCCTCATAGGCCACCCTTATGACGTCCAGCACGTCCCTAAATGGACCCACCTTAACCCATATCTTGACCCTAGGGTAACTCGTCCTCATAAGCCTAATCATACCCCTCAGGATGTCTGCCGTATACGTGCCCGGCGCGGAGTACCTCTCCACCGTCTTTTTGTTAGTCTTCAAGGGGTCCTCCAGGAAGTGGTACTTCTCCCTAACCTTAACCGCATCCTCCCTCCTCATCCTAATCACCCCACCTAAGCCTGGCTTGGCCCCCTGCCCAATCTTTATCTCAAAGGCCACCCTGCCCTCGTCTATGTATGGCTCAAGGTCCTTGTCACTATACACCTTATTCCAATGCTCATCATAGGCGTCCTCGACGTTCTGCTGAATGAATACACCACCGTACTTGTCCATGTTCGTTAGGTACGCCATCACCCTCTCCTTGAAGCTTGGGTGACCCCTCGTTAACCTCTTATCATAACCCCTCACCGTGTGCACATTCTCACCTATGCCGAATGGTATCCCCTCCTTAGCCGCTGCCTTGGCTATTGCTATGCTGTACCTGCTCGCTATGTCCGTTGAACCCATTGAAGCAACAACTAGGGGCATTGACGACTTTAAGCCACCTACATCAACCTCCAGGTTTACATCAGTGAACACGGGTTCCCTAAGCAGCTCAGCCATCTTCTCAAGCCTCTTTGGTGTGAAGGCTGGTGGGACTAGGATTAAGTCGTCAATCGTCAGGAACCTTGGGTACCCCCTTCGGTTAATTGGTGCACCAAGCATTGCAGCCCCGTAGGAGGCTAGTTCGCCGAATGGGTAAACGCCCTCCTCGCCCTTGATGGCTTTCAGCAGTATCTCATCTATGGGGTAATCATCTATGAAGTCCCTAATCCCCCTCAGGGTGACTAGGCTTGCCCTGAGCCTAAGCGCCAGTTCACCCATCTTTAAAGCCAGCCACTCAAACATTAAACCCACCTACGGCGCTGGGCCTATGCCGGCCACCTTCGGGTATGGCCTAGCCTCCCAGACAGCCCTAAGGCCGCATATGAACCTTGTGAGCCTCTCAACACCAATACCGAAGCCTGCCGTTTTAAGTGGGTAGAAGTCCTTTAGCATCTCCAGCAGCCACCTGTACTTGTTTGGATCCTCACCTGACTCCCTTATCCTAGCAATTACCTTAATGGGCTCATACTCACGTTCACCGCCTGATATGGCCTCACCGAAGCCCTCGGGGTAGAGCATGTCGAAGTCCCTTAGGTAGCCTGGCTTACCTGGATCCTCCCTATTGTAGAACCCCCTTGAGCCCTTGGGGTACTGGTATATGAAGATTGGGGCGTCGTGGTAGGCTGAGAGAACCTTCTCACACTCCCAAAGTATCTCGGTGTTTGATGGGTTCCTGCACCCAAGCTTGTTAACCAGCTCAACGGCCTCGGCGTGGGTGTATCGTAGGAATGGTGGCTTATAGTCAGGTAGGCTCCTACCCATCTTCTCCAGGTCCTTACCATGAACATCCTTAATGTACCTGGTGACGTATGTGAATAAGCCCTCCGCAACCTTCATAGCGTCATCAAGTGTGCCGTTGAGGATCTCTAGATCAACCTGGAAGAACTCAACGAGGTGCCTACCGGTGAACACGCTGTCATTGGGCTCAAGCCTGATGTTGGGTGATACGAAATAGACTTTACCGAGCACAGCCGCCATGTACTGCTTATAGAGTATTGCACTTGACATGACCTTGTACTCGTGCCCGTAGAAGTCTATTGTGGCCTGCTTAGCACCCCTAATGCCCGGGTCCGTGACTGGGCCTATTATGGGTGGTAGTGCCTCAATGAACCCCTGGGAGTCTAGGTATTCCCTAATTGCACGCAGTATCGACGCCTGGATCTTGAACACTGTAACGTACTTATCCTCCTTAGCCCACCTCCAGGAGTGCTTAACCCACTCCTCAATGAACTTTATGTAGGATTCCTTATCCTTAACCATGGCCTCGAACTCGAGCACAGCCGGGTTAACCTTACCCATATTCCCATGCCCCATTGAACTTAACTTTTATACACCTTATCATCAATTTACCTAGGGCTAACGTTAGTTGGCTGGCAGTATTCACCCATGCCTCATTAAGGGTAGGTCTACTTATTCATTGATTCCCGGTAATACTAGTCATATTGACTACAGTGCTTCACCTTGAGGTGACAATCCTAATCACCGACCTGTGTTGAAGCCTATCACCAAGCCCAATCCTCCTACCGCTTAACGCATCCACTGCGAACATGGCTCTCTTAGCTATGTCACTGTGTATCGCTGAGGCCAGATCCAGGACCGTGGCGTTTCTGGGCAGTAGGTAGACGTCCGGTAGCACCCTACCCTCAGTGTCCGTGAGCCTCTTCTCATCGGCCACCGGGTAGACTGCAATCATGCCTAGGACGTCGAAGACCGCTGTGTTTAAGGCCTTAACAACCCCCGTCCCTCCCCACTTCCTCATAATATCCCTTATCCTCTCAAGGGCCTTAGACTGCTCAGGGGTTAAATTGCTGATAACGGTGAAGTCTTGGTTACCTGGAATGTACCTTATCAAGCCCTTGTTGGCGGCCCTCCTGAGGGCTAGTTCAGCGTCGGCGCTTGTGGGTATTACCCTGTAATTCTTGAGCTCCTTCATCATCCTCCTGATGTTGTCCTCGGCCTCAGGTATATCGGCCTTATTTGCGGCTATAACCATGGGTTTCCCAACCGCCCTAACATACCTTACGAAGCCCATTAACGCATCATCACCCCACAGGTGGGGTGGCTTGTTGAGTAGGGATAGTTGATTTAAGGCATCCTCAATAATGGCCCTGGTTATACCTAAGCCACTCAATATGCCATAGAGGACGTCGCCTATCTTCTGCTTAGAGTACTCAACCTGCCTAACCACCCTATCCCACTCCTTCTTAATGATCTGGAAAACCCACATGTTAACCTCATTCTCCAGGAACTTGACGTCAAGCATGGGGTCGTGGGTACCCGGCTTAACAATCCTCCCCTCCTCATCAGTACCCCCGGAGGCATCGACAACGTGTATTAGGACTGGGGCCCTCCTGAGGTGGTCTAGGAATTGGTTCCCAAGTCCCCTACCCTGCCAAGCCCCAGGCACTAGGCCGGCTACATCGATGAGCTCCACCGGTATTAGCCTCGTCCCATCCATGCATATTGAGTTCCTTGGATTATCCTTAACCCCAAGGTCCCTGCATACGCAGGGTATGGTGACGTAGCCAATCCCCACGTTGGGCTCTATGGTGGTGAAGGGGTATGGGGCTATCTTGACGTCTATTAGAGTTGAGGCAGCGAAGAACGTTGACTTACCGACGTTAGGCTTCCCCACAATGCCTATCTGAACATGAGCCTGCGTAAGCACGATTAAAAGGGCGTTGAGGCTTAATTAAAGCTTTGCTGGTAAGGCTACTTCCCATTGCCAGTATTCCCTGGATAACTCCGGGAACGGGTAATCGCTGTGAGGGAGTTTAATTTAACCATAAACTTAATGCACATTCTAAGACCACCATGACTCATGGTGCACGTTGCGGCGTGTTCAATAGCCGTCACTCATGAAGCAGCGGTGAGGTAAATGGACGGAGCTGATTAGGAAATTCTTAAGTGCATGCCGCGGGTTAAGGCTATTGGTGCAGAGGAGGCTGGGGCTGAGGTGTGATGAATGTTCAGCCGGCTTAGTTAAAGCTATGGATTTTCCCATAATGATAACTAACGGCAAACCTCGCCATTCATGGCGGGGTCGCTCCACTGCGTGGGGTTCCACGTAGATGAGTTTATTAACCTCTGCCTTGTTAGGCTACTCAGTAGCCCGCATCAAAGCGGGGTAACCTCCAAGACCCCAAGAAAACCCCGCCCTTAAGGGTGGGAGGGGGTCATTCCCTTCCCTGTCCTTTTAAGGGGTTTTGCTGCTGGGGTCTTGGTTGCTGCCCCTCTTTGGGGTTATTGATCTCGTTCTCGGGTAGTGATAAGGGTAGGATGTTGCCCCACTGGCTCATCTAAGGCAAGGGGAAACCCCTTCCAGAGACACCACCCCGGTTACCAAAAACTTTCGCAAAGCCAGGATTCTTGCAAATCCACTGCCTAAGACCCACGTAGTAGGGCAACCTCACCCCTAAAAGGGGCGAGTCGGCATAGTTGTCACTGCTCATTGGCCATCTCCCTAAGCCTACTGATAATTAAGGCTAGGTCTCTTCTGCTGACTGCGTAAACACCCCTGGACTCACTAACCCTCCTGGCGTTAACCTCACTCAGTGTACTGCTCAGTAGGGTTCTCATAAGTGACCTGTCGATGCTACTTAGCCTCCTAACCCTCTGTACCCTATTAACCACGCCCCTACTGCTTATGTAAACCACATTACCCCTTGCCGATGAGTAGACCTCCTCAAGCACCTTAATCAACTCACGGCTAATGGCACTCCTACTCCTCCTAATACTCGAGACGCTCCTAAGTAAATCAACAAGGTCCTTAGGCATTGGGCTAATGCCACTATATTGGTAAATATACTTTATGAGAGGTCACTGAAAGTTTAAAAGTACTGGTGTGGAGAGTGATTCCGTGAGTGTGGTTTCCCTGATAGTGGACATAGTCATAACGATAATAGTGTTAATCATAGTCATACCCATACTTGCCTCCGCCATAAGGGTTGTCCCAGAGTACCAGAGACTCGTTAAGCTTAGGCTTGGTAAGTTTAAGGGTGTTTATGGACCTGGCATCGTGTTTGTGGTACCGTTCATAGACAGGGTGATAACTGTGGACTTAAGGACTATAATGATTGACCTGCCGTCTCAAAGGGCCCTAACCAGGGATAATGTTGAGGTTTCCATTGACGCATCAGTCTACCTGAGGGTCCTGGATGCCAAGAACACCGTACTCTCTGTGCAGGAGTATAGGACAGCCGCAGCCACGATAGCAGCCGCCACGTTGAGGGACGTGGTGGGCATGGTTGACTTAGATACACTACTAACCCAGAGGGAGGAGGTGGCTAAGAAAATAGCCGCAATTGTTGACGAGCACGTGGAGCCGTGGGGGCTTAAGATAACGAGCGTTGCCATAAAGGACATTAAGCTTCCTGACACCCTAATCAGGGCTATGGCCGCCCAGGCTGAGGCTGAGAGGATGAGGAGGGCTAAGGTTATACTGGCCCAGGCCGACTACGAGGCGTCTCAAATGTACTTAAAGGCTGCTGAAACATACACGAAGAACCCAACGGCCTTAACCCTAAGACAACTTGACACCCTGCTTGAGGTGGCTAAGGAACATAACCTAATACTCGTGGTTCCAAGCAGCCTAGAGCCCATTACGGCCGCCGCACTGGCGTTGAGGGGTAGGTTGCAGGAGGGGCAGGGTTCGAGTCAAGGTGGATAGGCGACTCTGAATAAAGTTAAAAACACGAAATAAAAATATAGTTATACGCCAGGTGAATTTACATGAAGAGGATGATGCCTTTACTGGTGTTGGTAACAGTCCTGTTAATTATAGTCACGTTGATGCCTAGGGTAGCTAATGCTCAAGGTGTCATAAAGGTTACCCAGGTCTATACCTTTCAGTTGAACGGTGAGATAACTGATAACACCTATGATGAGTTGAGGAGTGTCATTAACCAGCTGCCCCCCAACAGCGTACTGGTCATATACATGAAGACCCCGGGTGGTTTACTGGATGCGGCGTTGAACATAGTTAGCCTATTCGAAACCGCCGACGTGGTTACTGTGGGTTACGTTTACCCGACGGGTTCATACGCATGGTCAGGTGGCACGTTGGTCCTGCTATCAACCACAGTAGCAGCCATGGCGCCTGGCACGGTAATTGGTTCATGCCAACCGGTGGAGATTAATGAGTTAACTGGGCAGGAGATCTTCATAACCGAGCCTAAGATACTCAACGCCGTGGCCAAGTACTTCGTTGAGACCGCCGAGTTCAGGAGTAGGAACACAACCTTCGCGGCGTCGTGCGTCTACAACAACACTAACCTTGGCCCTCAGGAGGCCTTAAGGTACCACGTGATTAACTACGTGGCTGATAACATATACCAACTGTTGGCGATGATGAACGGCACCACGGTTAGCGTTAATGGGGTTAACTACACGTTGATTATTGAAAGCCCAACCATAACCCAACTAACCCCGTCCATCAACTACCAGGTTTATGAAACCCTCCAAAACCCAGTCATTGAAAACATACTGTCGATACTAGGCGTCCTGCTGATATTGGCTGGTTTACTGACGGCCCACATTTACCTAGCAGGCATAGGTGCCGTGCTGCTTATAATGCTGGCTCTGCTTGGCTTACCGATAAGCTACGCAGGCCTGGGTTTAATGATCACGGGCGCCTTATTCATGGCCTTTGAGTGGCATAGTGGCGGTAAGCTGCATGGTGTCTTAATAGCCATTGGGGCCGCCTTAATAGCACTGGGCCTAATACTACTCATCCCAGCCCCAACGCCAACCCAGTATGCGCTTAGGTATAGCCCAACCACACTCAGTATCATACTGTACATTGAGATAATTGGCCTTGGCGCATTATCGGCATGGTTAGTAATGCTCATAGCCAGGGCTATTAGGGCTAAGCCAATTTCAACCATACTATACTACCCAACGGCTGGGTTAACCGGCGTGGCGGCTGAGGATATTAAGGCTGGGCAGGTGGGTATAGTTAAGGTGAGGGGTGAGTACTGGAAGGCGCTGGCCCTTGAGGACATTAAGGAGGGTGATAGGGTTATTGTAACCTCCTACGAGGGCAACATGATCAAGGTTAAGAGGGCCGCCTAACACACCCACGGTTAAGGCGACCTTGCCACGTTAATGCTTTAAACCAAGCCCAATCAAGGTCATTGATGATAACCAAGGCTTGCGTCAGCAACTTTAAGGCTATTAGGGATGCCTGCGTGGAGTTCGGCGATGGATTAAACGTGCTTGTTGGCCCACCCTCCAGTGGCAAGTCATCAATCCTCGAGGCCGTTTCACTCATAATGCAGTCCAGGGGTGAGGATGCCCTCATAATTGAGGGTAGGCTACTCATGATTCATGACGTAGTCGACGTAATTAGGAACATGGACACCAGCAACAAGGTTGCCGTGAGCCTGAGGTTCAGCGTAGATAAGCATATCGCCGAATTCCTAAGGGACACGGGTGTTAACGTCAATTCAGGCAGCATAACGTATAGCTACAGCTTCACCCACGGCACGGGTGACGTTGAGCAGGAGGTTTGGTTAAACGATAAACTACTGGTCTCCTTCGGTAGGTTAGGCGGCAGGAACCTGATCCTTAAGCCTAGGACTGTGGACCTGTGCATAACGCCCTACCACGTGATGCATGAGGACGCCCTGGAGACCTGCGGTGAGACCCCTGATGAGGTTAAGGTTGCTAGGGCCGTCCTCTTCTCATTGAGGCAGGGATTGAGGGATAGGTTCTTCTTCATCGGTGAGAATAGGCTGGCCTGGTGGAAGAGGACCTTTGAAACCACCGTTGACCTACTGCCGGACTACTCAGTTGGTGGTGATGCCCAGTACACCGTGCACCAGTTATCAAGGATGCTGACAGTGCCCAGTTACAGGGAGCAGGTTAGGGAGCTGTTGAGGGAAATGGGTGCACTAGGCGTCGAGGACTTGACGGCAGGCTTCATAGCGCCCAATAGGCTCATGGGCTTCATTAAGGCTAAGGGGTCATGGGGGGTGTTGTACAATGCCGGGTTGGGCGTTAGATCAACACTACCACTGATCGTTCAACTGGTCCTGGCCCCAGAGGACTCAACCATAGTTATTGATGGGGTCGACATTGGGCTTGATGAGCAGTCGTTGAGCAGTGTATTATCCGCCGTGGGTAGGTACGCTAGGGGTAAGGGGCTTCAGGTCATTGCATCAAGCAGGTTGAGACCAAGGGTAAGTGACGCCAGGATCATTGAACTGGCTGTTAATTAATTGCAGGTCGGGATTCCTGCAGGAATAAAATTTATTAGTCTCAT
Source organism: Caldivirga sp. (assembly GCA_028275645.1). GTDB lineage: Archaea > Thermoproteota > Thermoprotei > Thermoproteales > Thermocladiaceae > Caldivirga. The sequence continues at coordinate 1,143 of JAPWUH010000032.1, read as the reverse complement.
AACCACGGCTATGCTAATGAACCAAAGAATAGTAATTATAGTAGCCGTGGTGGTAATAGCCGCAGCAGCCGTGGTTGTCTTATCATCACTAAGTATCATTCCAATTAGTATTCCGGGCATACCGCAACTAATGGGTGGTAGGTCATTGCCGAGTAATGGTTATGTTTACGTCATTGGAGCCTACCCTAACGTCCCCATAATCGTTAGTGACGTTGTTCACGGCTCACCCATCAGCGGTTTAAAGGGTAGTGAGGGTATTGGCTCGCTGAGCAGCGGCGCCATTAATGCTATTTTAAAAATGGTTAAGGGTAATAATAGCTTTGTGATAACCTACGGCAATCCCAATGCACCGGTCTGGTTAATTGAGTTCCTTGACCCAGTCTGCCCATACTGCACCATCTTCGATGTATACAACTTTAGCCAAATCCTCCCACTCATAAACAGTGGTAAGGTTTACTACATAGTCATCTACTTCCCAACCCACGCATTAGGCTATTACCAAAATTACTTACAGGCTAATGCCACCAACCCGGCGGCTGCAGAGGTATTACTCACCGCATTTAATGATAGTGTTGCCTTGTGGCTTCAGTGGAAGTGTATTGGTGCAGCTAAGCCTGGTGATGTGATTAATGCCATAAACTACACCTACATAATCAACTTCATTTACCTAGTCGAATACGTGATGAAAAATAACCAAGCATACCTAGTGTATTACCCAATATTCTCATATAATAGCCTAATCAATAAGACTTACCCAGAGTGCCAGATTAAGTTAACGCCACAGCAGGCATTAAGCATAACGAACTCAGCTCTAAACCAGATAAATGAAATAGTGCCGCTACTAATACCAAAGCAATTACAAAGTAATGTAGGGACTCCAATGTTCATAATAATGAGAAACCCACAAAATGCCGGTTAAGGTAAGTAAGGATAATACACGTATTCAAAAACAATACTTAAAAGCGTCACGTGTAGTATCTTCATTGGTTGCTTCCAGAAACGGTTTATAAGCTACCTAGGGTATTGGTTAATGTGGAGGATTACAGTATTGAGGGTTTCGTGTCCATGGTGCTTAGTAGGGTTTACCAATACCTAAGCAACCATAAGGACGTCCTAAGCCCGGGTTCCGTTAGGAGTTACGAG
>JAPWUH010000031.1 GCA_028275645.1 Caldivirga sp. | reverse complement strand
GTGAGACTGAGATTAAGTTTGAGAGGGGTGGGGAGGTGCTCTTCGAGTACGACAACAAGGAGACTGCTACTGCAACCTACAGCGTGGATTACCTCTCAGACATAGTTAACCGCGCCTATCAAATAAGCGACATAGCTACCGTGGAGTTCGCCACCCAGAAGCCACTGGCCCTAACCTTCGAAATCTCGGGTGGTGGAACATTAGCCTACTTCGTGGCCCCAAGGATAGAGTAGTGGATGAATCAATTAGGTACGTTGAGGTCCTCTTCAGGAACTACTACAGGAATTCCTTCAACCCACCGGGCATACCAAGGATTGAGAGTAGGGAAGTTGCCTACCAGCCATTCCACTCCCAGTCAATGGTGAGGCACCTGGGCTTTAGGGACTGGGGTGAGTTGAGGGGTTTCATAGCTAGTAAGGTGCCCAGGAACCTCTACCTGTCAAGCGCCTACTTCAGAAACCCGGCGGCCAGCGAGATGGATACTAAGGGTTGGCTTGGGGCTGACCTAGTCTTCGACATAGATGGCGATCACCTACCCACCGAGAACTGCAGGGGGGTTGAGTTGTTGACCATTGAGTGCCTCAACGATGCATTGACTGAGGTTAGGAGGCTCATAGATGTCCTTATGTATGAATTCGGCATCGATGAAAAGTACATCAGGGTGGCCTTCTCGGGGCATAGGGGCTTCCACGTGCATGTTGAGGGGCTTGAGGAGGTGACTAGCCTGACCCAGGATGAGAGGAGGATGATTACGGATTACCTGACTGGTAAGACCGACCTAACCAGGCAGATACTTATCAATAGGGGTGGTAGGTCACTGCTGATTGCGGTACCGCAGAGTGTTGATGCAAGCCAGCTTCATAGGCTGTACGGCAGTGTGGGTAGGTTAATCAACGCGGCGTCTAGGTATGGTAAGGTTACGGCAAGTCTCATTAAGAGTAAGGCTGGTGAATTGGCGTCGGACCTGGCCATACACATAGATGAGGTGGTTACCATAGATACCAATAGGCTCATGAGGATGCCCAACAGCCTACATGGGAAGACAGGGCTATCCGCTGTTGAGTTAAGCCTAAGGGACCTTGACGGTGGCATTGAGGGTGTGTTGAGTAGGGCAATTGCCTTCAGGAGGGGTAACCCAAGGATTAGGTTAACCCAGAAATTACCCATCAGTAAGGTTCTTGGGGAGACTGTCCATATTAAGGAACCTGGTGATGTGGAGACTGTCCATATTAAGGAACCTGGTGATGTGGAGAGTGTCCCAATTCACGTGGCCGTTTACCTAATACTGATGGGCATTGCCCAGTTAGCCGAGTAGCACGTTAAGTGAGTTAGATATAAATGTGTGGTTGGAGTGTGTTTGCCGTATGAAGATCCTCATACTGGGCATTGACGGCTACCTGGGGTGGGCTTTAGCGCTGAGAATGGTTAGGAGGGGTCATGAGGTGGTTGGCGTTGACAACTTCTACACCAGGAGGGCTGTGGAGGAGGTTGGTTCATGGTCAGCGTTACCCATACTGAGCATGGATGATAGGATTAAGGCTGTGGAGGAGATCTACGGTTCGAGGATAATATTCCACGAGGCCGATGTCACGGATTACGACTCGGTTAGGCACATAATAGAGAGGCATAAGCCAGATGCCATAGTCCACTTCGCCGAGCAGCGCTCAGCCCCATACTCAATGATAGACGTTAACCACGCCTCATACACAATAACCAACAACCTTAAGTCAACGCTAAATGTAATATACTCCATTAGGGATGTTGACAGGAGGATTCACCTACTTAAGATGGGCACCCTTGGTGAGTTTGGGTACCCAGCCTTTAAGCTACCGGAGGATGCCTTCGTTGATGCGGTGATTAATGGTGTTAAGGATAGGATACTGGTGCCGAGGTGGGCTGGTTCGTGGTACCATTGGAGCAAGGTGTTTGACTCATTCATGCTGGTTTACGCCAATAAGCTGTGGGGTTTAACCATAACTGACTTCCACCAGGGCCCAGTGTACGGCACTAGGACAAGTGACATTGTCTCGGATGAGTTATTCACCAGGTTTGACTTCGATGACGTTTGGGGGACTGTCTTCAACAGGTTCTGCGCGGAGGCTGTAATAGGCCATGAGTTAACGGTCTACGGTAGTGGTCTTCAGAAGAAGGGCTTCACCTCGCTTGAGGACACCATAGACGCCCTCATGCTACTCCTAGAGAACCCGCCAAGTGATGGTGAGTATAGGACAGTTTACCACTACAGGGAGATACTGACACTCAATAAAATTGCGGAGTTGGTTAGGGAAGCCAGTAAGGAGGTCCTTGGCTATGAGCCTAGGGTAACCCACATACCAAATCCAAGGGTTGAGCCGGAGGATGACTTATACTACGAACCGGAGAGGAGGGTCTTACCCAGGTTGGGTATGTATGGGTTGAGGAGGAACATGAGGGATGAGGCCAAGGGGATACTTAGGGATTTAAGTAGGTTTAGGGATAGGATTGAGGCCAAGGCCCATGTGCTTAAGCCTAGGGTTAGATGGAGGGGTTAACGAGGCATCACCCTTAGGCACTTCGGTAATTTGAGAACATCAAGCTCGGTCCTAATACCATCAATAACTTCATCATCAACCACGTACCTAATACTCCTGGTTAAGTAATCCCTGACGATAACCTCAGGTATGTTGAGCTTGGCCGCAACCTCCCTTATGAGTGGCTCGGGGTTGCTCATGAAGATGCCCAGTGACTCCCCAATCCTCTTAACAACACCCATCAACTCACCGTAATCAACCCCAAGCCTAGCCACCATCACGGCGTATACGAGGGGTTTCCCAACCTTCCTCTCCCATAACTCACCAACATCAACAATGTATGGCAGCCCCCGGGAGCTCATTTTAAGTGCCTCATCGCCAATCACCAAAACACCCTCATACCTACTAAGTGCCTCGTAGGGATCCTTAACCCTGTCGAAGGTTATACCCATTAATGCCGTTAAGGCACTTGCATTAACACTAGTATCCTCAACTGCAGCATAACCCTTACCCAAGCCCTTGAACAACCTGGCCGATAACACAGTGCCTCTGCTGTATATTGCGTAGTGGGGAATCATGCCTAATACGTCGCAGTACTGGGCTGCGTAAGTTAATGGTACGAAGGCTACGTCAACCTCACCCTCAAGCACCAGCTTAACAGACTCGTTGTTGCTTGCAGACACTGGATTTAGGCCGGAATACCTGAAAAGTGGCTCACTGTGCGTGTACCTTAGCCTAGCTACCCTCATTGATTCACCTCAATTAGCTTAACGTGGAAGGTATCCCTCAGGAAGGGCCTCTTCCCAACCTCCCTTACAATGTGAGCCAGCTCAGCCACCGTGGTTGGCTTAATGGGCTCCACTGAACCCGCCTGCCTGAGGACCTGCTCATTTATCATCGTGCCCACCAGGTCGTTTGCGCCTGCCATTAGTAACGTTGACGCCATTCTCTTACCCACTGAGGTCCAATAAGCACCAATCCTCTTAATACTACCCCCCAGTATCAGCCTTGAGATAGCCATAACCTTTACGTCGAGTTCAGCTGGTGCAGGCCCCTTAACCAACCCATCCCTATATAGCTTTGTATTCCATGGGACGAACTTAATTGGTATGAAGAGGAGGATCCCATGAGTCTTCTCCTGAAGCTCCCTTATTGAGAAGATGTGGTTCACTATGTGCTGTGGTGCCTCTATGTGGCCGTACAGCATGGTTGCATTGGTCTTCAGCCCAAGTTCATGCGCCTCCATGGATATTTTAAGCCAAGCCTCAGCGTTAAACTTATACGGCGTTATCACCCTCCTAACATCCTCACTGAGGATCTCAGCCCCACCACCGGATAAAGCATCTAAGCCGGCATTCCTGAACCTCTCCAGCACCTCCCTGGTGCTCATCCTCCAAATCCTGGCGTAGAAGTCAACCTCAGCGGCCGTCGGCCCCTTAATGGTAACGTCAGGTGCAGTCTTCTTGACGCTACTGAACAACTCCTCAAAGTACTCCACGGTTAAGTCTGGGTTGAAGCCGCCGTTGATGTGAAGCTCGGTGATGCCGTACCTAGCCTTAGCCTCCAGGACACCCTTAACCACCTCCTGGGGGCTCCTCAGGTATGCCTCAGGATGTCCCTTAGGCCTGTAGAAGGCGCATATTGGGCATTGGGCGACGCACACGTTGGTGTAGTTAATGACAACGTTGTTGACGAATGTAACCGTGTCGCCGGTTAACTGGGTGGTTAATTCATCAGCAACCTTGGCTAGGGCCTTGAAGTCGCACTGGTTGAATAGGCTTAATGCATCACCCCTACTCAACCCATTAGACACGGCGTTCCTAATATCGTTAATTGTGCACATTGCTAAGTCACATCCTCATATGCTTAAAAAACTAACCCAATACCCATGAACTAGGTGAAGTGCAGGTTAACGTTAAAGAACCCTTAAGGGGGGTTGATTAACCGATGGATCAGGTCCTTGAGAAGGCGCTGAGTGGTGAGGAGTTAAAGCCACCTGACATAGAGAGGCTACTTGAGTTAAACCTATGGGACCTGGGTATGGCTGCTGATGGCCTAACCAGGAGGCTGTTCGGCAATGTGGTAACCTTCATACCCAACCTAATACTCAACTACACCAACGTCTGTATAGTGGCCTGTAAATTCTGTGCCTTCTACAGGCCATTAAGGCACCCTGAGGCCTACACCATGAGTATTGACCAAGCAGTTAAACTTGCAGCCGAGGTTGATTCTAGGTTTGGGATTAGGCAGATCCTGGTTCAGGGCGGTATAAACCCTGAACTGGACATTGAGTATTACGAGGGTTTATTTAAGGCATTGAAGGGTAGGCTACCCCATGTTGCCATACATGGCTTAAGCCCTATAGAGGTGGATTACCTGGCTAGGAGACATAGGATGAGTTACAGGGAGGTTCTTGAGAGACTTAGGGCCGCTGGCATGGATACGCTGGCTGGTGGGGGTGGGGAGATTTTGGTTGATGATGTTAGGAGGGTGATAGCACCTCACAAGATCACCGCTGAGACTTGGCTTAGAATAATGGAGGAGGCCCATGGGTTGGGTATAATGAGCAATGCAACAATGATGTACGGTCACGTTGAGTCTAAGGCAGATTGGGCTGAACACCTATACAGGATAATTCAACTGCAGAGGAGGACGAGGGGTTTCCTATCCTTCACGGCCTGGAACTTTGAACCAGGTAACAGCGAATTGACGAGTAAAGTGCCCTACCCATTGACATCGGCAACGCTGCTGAGGGTGGTTGCAGTGGCTAGGCTAGTATTCAGGGGTGAGTTACCTAACATACAGTCGAGTTGGTTAACCAACGGCCTGGAGGCGGCTCAATTAGCCCTTAAATTCGGTGCCAACGACTTCGGTGGCACGCTATACGAGGAGAGGGTGATACCGGCAACGGGCCTTGGTAAACCAACCCTCACCAAGGATAATGTGATCAGTTTAATAAGGGCCATTGGCCTTAAGCCGGCGGAGAGAGATAACTGGTACAGGGTTGTTAAAATCTACAGTTAGCGGGCTTAGGGTTTTAAATTAATAAGCACAATGAAGGTTAATGATTGGCGTACTATACATAGTGGGTGTTGGGCTTGGACCTGGGCAAATAACCCAGGAGGCCATTAATGTGCTTAGGAGTGTTGGTGAGGTTTTCATAGAGGAGTACACGTCAATGTTTGAAACTAGCCTAAGCGACCATATAGCTAAGGTCGTGGGAAGGAGCGTGGTTAAATTGAGTAGGAGGGATCTCGAGGAGGAGAGCGGTAAAGCCCTAATCAAAGCCATTAGGGAGAAGGGCTCAGCCGCCTTAGCCGTGATAGGGGATCCAATGCTAGCCACCACCCACTCAGCATTGGTAACACAAGCAACTCAACTGGGCATAAGGGTCAGGGTTATTAATGGCATCAGCATTGTGTGCGCAGCCGTTAGTCAAGCCGGCCTCTCACCATATAAACTAGGGCCAGTGGCCACCGTGACATATGAGAGGGGTGGGGTGCTTAGTAAAAGGGCCTACGAGGTCCTAGCCGGCAACATTAGCAGGGGTCTCCACACACCCCTACTCCTCGACATTAAGGATGGGGGTGGGTTCATGAGCATTAAGGAGGCAGTCAACATACTCATTAGGCTTGAGAATGAAGTTAAGCAAGGAATTGTAAGTGATGACCTAGCTGCGGTGTTTGAATCTAGGGTTGGTTGGAGTGACCAAGCCGTAGTAGTCGCCAGTTTAACAAACCCACCTGACCTTAAGCCACCCAGCGTAATACTAATCCCCGGCCTCCTAAACCCAGTTGAGGAGGAGTACCTGAGGGTTGTCCATGGGGCTGATGAGGAGCTACTAAGGAGGCACGTTAACCATGTTAAGACGCTCATGAGAGCTATGGAACACTCAAGTGGATAATCAACTAAGTCTTCCATCAGCAGGGTTTGAGGCCATGATGACGTTTAGCCCCGTAAACGTTAAGGGCGCTTTGCCGGGAATGGCTTTAATTGGCCTTGAAATTCTTCAAGGAAGTGGTAGGCCTTAATAATAATCTTTATAAAGATTATCTGGGTTAACTTAATGTGGTTAGGAAGATAAAGGGTTACATTGACATGAGTAACCCGGAGGCACTCAGGCTACTTGAGGATATTGTAACTAAGTATGGGTTAGAGTCGCAGGTGGTTAACATTACCCTTGATTACCTGAGGAGGTATAGTAAGGTTAAGCCTGAGGATGCGCAAGCCCTAGTCAAGGAGTTAACTGAGAAGTATGGGTTAGCCAGGATAACAGCGATACAAGTCGTCAACATAATGCCATCCACCATTGAGGAACTTCAGTCAATAATAAGCGTGGAGAAGAGGCCGTTTAAGGATGAGGACCTGAGGGAGATGATTAACCTACTCAACTCCTATAGGTCAAAGTCAGGGTGATTGAGTAATGGTTAGGAAGGAGGAGTACGCATACGTACTAGACATCATACCCCCTGAGGAGGCTTTAATGAAGGAGGCTGACATAATAAGGAGGGGATTCCCAAGGAGGGACACGTACCTGCAGGTGGTTGGGGAGGAGTACTTCACCCTACTCCTAGTCACACTTAAACATGAGGCCACTGTGGAGGTTGGGGAGAGGGTTTACATTGGTGATGGGGTTAGGGATAAGATTAACAAGATTGTCAGGAGACTTAGGTACGATGAATTAACCCCTCAGGCCAGGCAGGAGCTTGAGTCATTGGTTGATAAGATAGTTAAGGCGAGGGAGAGGTTCTTCATAGACTGGCTGAACAAGGCAGGACCCCTAACACTCAAGCTACACAGCATCGAGCTACTTAAGGGTATTGGTAAGAAGACCCTTAATCAAATACTTGAGGAGAGGGCTAGGAAACCCTTTGAAAGCTTCGATGACTTCAAAAACAGGATAGGCGTCAATGTGCAGAGGTTGATAGTGGAGAGGATTCTCAGGGAGATTCAGGGCAATGAACAGTACTACCTATTCGCAGCACCACCCCCACCCTAACGGTTACCTAACCTGTTAACCCGCATGCTTATAAGCAACATAGGCGTTAACCATTAAATGCTAACCGAGACTGAGTTTAAGAACCCAGGTAAGTGGTTTAGGGGCATACCCTTCTGGTCCATAAATGATAAGCTTGATGCAGGTGAGTTAACTAGGCAATTAAGGATCCTTGAGGAGGGTGGGTTCGGTGGAGCCTTCTTCCACGCCAGGGAGGGTTTACTAACACCCTACCTCAGTGATGAGTGGTTTAGCAGGCTTAAGGCTGTTGTTGAGGAGGCCTCTAAACTGGGCATGTTAATTTGGCTTTACGATGAGGATAGGTGGCCATCAGGGTTCGCAGGGGGTTATGTACCAGCCCTTGGCCCTGAACATAGGGCTAAGTCCATAATCATGATGCCCCACACGGTACCTTTCAACGGTAGCGACGTCATAGCAGTCTTCAAATGCACTACCGATGATGGGCTAATACCTAAGGAGTGTCAAAGGGTTAGTGATGTTAAGGCTGAGGATGGTTACCTTTACCTTAACTTTATTAAACATGTGGCATCGCCAGGTGACCCATGGTACAGTGGCTTTAGTTACGTTGACTTACTTAACCCTGATACCGTTGATAAGTTTATTGAAATCGCCTATAGGCCCTATGTAAATGCCCTTAAGGGTTACATAGGTGGTATTGTACCTGGCATATTCACCGATGAGCCTAACTTAACGGCATCAAGGCCGCCTAGGAGGAGTAGGGTAACACCCCTGAGGGGGCTCCATTCCCCCAGTACGCCTTACCCTGGACTGATAGGTTGCCTGAGGTATTCATGAAGGTTAATGGGTATGATATTATTGATAGGTTGCCTGAACTCTTCTTCAACATAGGCTCCTACACCAAGACCAGGCTTGACTACTGGAGGACCATAACAATGATGTTTGTTGAGAACTTCAGCAGGAAGATATTTAACTGGTGCAGCTCCAATGGGCTTAGGTTCACTGGGCATTACCTAATGGAGGATACCCTACTCTCTCAGCTCGTTGTCGGCGCTGTCATGCCCCACTACGAGTACATGCACGTACCCGGCATGGACCACCTATGCAACCAAACCTGGGGTACGTTCCTAACAGCCAAGCAGGTGGCCAGTGTGGCTAATCAACTGGGTAAGGAGAGGGTTCTCAGCGAGACCTATGGAGCCACGGGCCACCACCCAACCTTCGAGGATAGGAAGTGGATTGGTGACTTTCTGTATGCGTTGGGGGTAAACTTACTCAACCACCACCTCGTACCATACTCACTGAGGGGTAGGAGGAAGGCCGACTACGGCTTAACCATCCACTGGAGTCAACCGTGGTGGAGCTTCAATAGGGTTATTGAGGACTACTTCGCTAGGCTAAGCTACGCATTATCAATGGGGGTTAGGCTGGTGGATGTGTTGGTACTGCACCCAATCAGTAGTGTATGGGCCACCTACAGCCCCGTTAATGAGTCAAGGGCAGTGGCTGTGAACGACATGTTCATGAACCTGATTAGGGAGTTCACTAGGATTCACGTGGACTTTGAACTTGGCGATGAACTGCTGCTGGCCAAGTATGGTAAGGTTGAGGGTAGGAGATTGACCGTGGGTAGGGTTAGGTACAGCATTGTTGTTATACCACCCAGTTACAACATGCTCAGGAGCACATTCAACTTACTTAAGAGTTTTGTTGAGAATGGGGGCCTGGTGATTGCCATCAAACCCCTACCAACGATGATTGATGGTGTTGAGGCGCCTGAACTCAACGAGCTGCTGGGTAGGGTTAAGGTGCTTAATGGTATTGGTGAATTAGGTAGCGTTTTAAGTAGCCTAGACTTAAGCACGGTGGTTAGGGCTAAGACCGATACCGACGGTGATGTCCTAATCCACGTTAGGAGTGTGGGGGATTCGCTAGTAGCCTTCATGGCCAACACCAGTAGGGCCAAGGAGCATGAGGTTGAAGTCGGCTTTAGAGGCTTGTTTAAGGTTGAGGATTGGGATCCATTAACTGGGGAGGTGAGTGAATACCCAGGGTCCATCAGTGATGGTAGGACTTGGGTTAAGGTTAGGTTAACGCCCGTCGGCTCTAAACTACTTGTACTTAAGCCAGGTGAACCAGTGAGTGGACAACCAACTAGCTTCATTAAGGTTAGTGAAATTAAGCTAAGTGGCCCCTGGGCTATGCGTAGGCTTAACCCCAACGTGCTCGTCCTTGATTAAGCAAGAGTCAAGTTAGGGGACTCGTGGAGTGAACCATTACCAATGCCGAGGGTTAAGGAAAACGTAGCTAACATGGGTGTTGGGTCAAGCTACCTAATCAGGGTTGAGTTTAACGTCGCCGAGAAGCCCAGTGGCAGACTCTACTTAGCCATTGAAGATGGCTTGGTTAGGAGGCTGGTAATTAACGGTAGGGAGGTTGATTTAACTAAGGCCATGGGCACATGGCTAGACTGGAACTTTAAGATGTACGACGTGACGGATGTGGTTAAGGAGGGGGTTAACGTGATTGATGTTGAGGGGGTTGTTGGTTTAGAGCATGAACTGGAGCCCATGTACCTACTGGGTGAGTTCACGGTGGAGGCTAGGCCAAGGGGACAGTCGGTGATACGTAAAGAGGGGGCTTCATTAATAGACCCAGTTGACTTAACAAAGGTTGGTTACCCATTTTACGGCGGTTCAGTTGAGTTAACCAAAACGCTT
>JAPWUH010000030.1 GCA_028275645.1 Caldivirga sp. | reverse complement strand
ACTCATGAGGCTTATACAGGTAGGATAAGCGAAGACAAGATAAACTACCTAAGAACAAGAGGACTAACAGAAGAAGAAGCAAAAAGCCTAATAGTACTGGGCTACTTTAATGACGTGATGGTTAACTTACCCATGGAGTACGTGTCAATATTCAACAGAGCCATTGAACTGGAGTTAACCAGGCTATCCAAGGTGGGTTAAGGGGGCCACCTGCGGTGTTTTCTAACCTATGAGAAAAAGATTTATTAGGTTAGTACAGGTTTAGAATATGGGGGGTAGGTATGATTGGGAGTATTTGGGATTGGATAATAGTGATCGCCGTGGTGTTAATACTGTTCGGTGGTACATCTAAGATACCTGAATTGTTTAGGGCTTTAGGTAGGGCTGTGGGTGAGTTCAAGAAGGGTCAGATGGAGGTTGAGAGGGAGCTTAGGCAAATGATCACTGAAGCCCAATCACCGGTTCAAACAACCCAAGTCAACCCACAGCCAGTGGGCCGAGTCACCGGTAGTGCTGCTGTCAATCAACCCTCCAACAATAAACCCAGTAGCAGTGAGATTGAGGAGTTGAAGAAACAGGTAGAGGAGCTGAAGAGGGAGCTGGAGAGGTTGAGGGGTCAGGGGCAGGCCCAGGCTCATTGAGACAAGCCGTTAATTAGCCTCATAACTTAAAATTCTGTTGATTAATTCATTAACACTATCCACACACCCCTCAAGCCTGCATTTGCAGAGACCGCAGTAGATTATGAGGGGTGGCTTAACCCCATTAGTCAACTCCTCAACCTCCCCAATGCTCCTGGGTAGGATTACCTTAATTACGTCACTCCTGTCCTTAACCTCATCACTAAACCCCTCCATCATCAGGTAATCCGGCTTAGCCAACTCACTTATCATGTTTATGACCTTGTTCAGCTCAATAGGCCTGTTAAACAGTATGTGCGTCTTGTCCGGCGCCAGCCCAATCACAGTCTCAGCCCCCTCCCTTGAGAAGACCCACGTATCCTTACCCCTGACGTCGAATTCCTGGCCGTAGTCGTGGATCCTCTTAATAACGGCAACCCTACCCTTAACCACATGCAGCAGTTCCCTAATTAGGGTTGTTTTACCCGACTTCCTGAAGCCTATGAAGGCTATAGTTATCATTGCTAGTTAACTGTGGGGAGTGGTTGAAAAGTATTAATTAATGCACTAGTTTTTTAACCCAACATCAGCCTCTACCCAGTGCTTATTGCGCACCTCTCCGACGTGCACCTGGGTAGGAGGCAGTATGGACTTGAGGCGAGGGCTAGGGACTATGAGTTAGCCTTCCTCAGGGCCATTGATGAGATTGCTAGGCTACGTGAGGAGAAGGGCGTTGACCTGGTTCTGGTTAGTGGGGACCTCTTCGACAACCCAAGGCCATCACCCTCAACCTACCTCACGGCGATTAGGGGCTTTAGTAGACTCAGGGACTTAGGCATGGATGTGCTTGTTACCAGGGGCAACCACGACGCATCTGTCGTAAACCCAGTGGACAACCCCATAACAGTCCTCGACTCCTCCGGCCTAGTCAAGTACCTCGACTACGGCTACGTGGACTACGGTAGGGTTAGGGTGATTGGGGTTGGCTGCGTACCCACCAATAACCGGGTTAGGCTGATTAAGGCGCTGAGGGAGTTGATGGGGAGTGGGGTTAACGTTGTCATGATGCACCAGTACGTTGAGGGTACCCCATACAGGTACCCAATGCCCAACATAGACTATTACACGATACCAGCCAATGAACTGCCAAAGGACGCCTACTACGCTGTTGGCCACATACACGAGCACGCCTTGAGGCACCCAACCCTTGAGGCCGTGTACCCTGGGTCACTTGAGGTTTGGGACTCCCAGGAATTCGAAACCCACGTGCTTGAGGATGGTAGGTTAAGGATGGTTAAGGGCCAGGATCCAAAGGGCTTCCTACTGCTGGACGTCAATGAGGGTGGTGGCAGGGTTAGGGTTGAGCCCATTAGGCTTAAGGGAGGGCGAAGGATGATTAAGGTCATCGTTAACGTTAACGGTGAGCCACCATCAACCTTCAGGGAGTGGTTGGGTGGGTTGGGGGCCTTGGACTACAGGGATGCCTACGTTGAGGTTAACGTGATTGGTGAATTGGGTGATGGGTATGGCGTTAGGGATTACGGATTCAACACCGTTAAGAGCCTAATCAACGGCGCCCTTAAGGTGAATGTTAAGCTATCCGTGACCAAGCGTGGGTCAGCCAAGGCTCAGGCAACCCATGGCCTAATTGAGCTTATTCAAACAGTGCTCAGTAAAAGCATAGGTAATGAAGCTGTGGTTAACGCTGTGCTTAAGGCCCTTGACCTGATAAGTGATGGTAAGGTTAATGAGGCTGTGGCCATACTGGAGAGGGGGCTTGGACTGGGGAGTGATGTTGAATGGCTTCAGTGGAGTTGATTGAAATAGAGAACGTTAGGTCCGTTAGGAAGGCCTCAATAAGGCTTAGCAGTGGGGTTAACTTCATATATGGCCTCAACGGGGCTGGGAAGACCACCATACTCGACTCCGTAGCCATAGCCCTCTACGGCACTGACTGGCTGAAGAGGAAGAGGATTAGGCTATCCGACCTGGTCACAATGGGGGCCTCCGTGGGTGTGGTTAGGCTACTTGTAAACGTGAATGGCCGTAGGTACACCATCCAAAGAGCCTTCAGTAGGGAGAAGGTAATTGAAACCCAAACCTACGTGATGAGCGAGGATGGGGTTAGGGTGGCGGAGAGGGATAGGGAAGTTACTAGGTGGGTCACCGAGAACCTTGGCGTGGACGTGGAGTTGTTTAACCTACTCTACGCAAGGCAAGGTGAGTTAAGGGATATACTTGAGGTTAATAGGAGGGAGGAGTTTAAGCTTGATAAGCTACTTAAAATAGACTCCATGGATAAACTGCAGACAGAGGTCCTGAAAAGCATTGAGAAGAGGCTTGAGGGGGAGGCAAAGGCCCTCGAGGCCGCCATTAGGGAGAACAACGGCGAGAGGGAGAGGATTGAGAGGAAGCTGAATGAGGCGAGGGCTAGGGCTAAGGAGCTTGAGGCCCTGATAAGCAAGCTTAGTGAGGAGTTAAGCAGTAAGGAAGCCGAGTTGAGTAGGCTTAGGGATGAGGAGAGGAGACTAATAGGGGTTAGGGAGAGGTTCAACGCGATTAATGATGAGTTGAGTAGGCTTAAGGATGAGTTAAACAGGATTAACGCCGAGGTTAAGGAATTGGAGGCTAAGGTTAAGGAGAGGGAGGCGCTTAAAGCCAGGGCCAGGGAGATTGAGGATAAGTTGAAGGCATCAAGGGGGTTGAGGGATGAATTGAGTAGGCTCGAGGAGTTGGTGAATGAACTAGGGGGAAGGGTGAGGGAGCTTGAGTACAAGGAGTCGATGATTAAGGAGCTTGAGAGGCAACGTTCAGACCTAGATAGGCAGATAAGGGAGCTTGAGGATGAGCTGGAGGAGTTAAGGAGGATTAGGGAGGGGAGGAGGAGGTTAGAGGAAAGGATTAGGGAGGTTACATCAAGGCTGAGGGAGCTTGATGAATTAAAGGCCAGAAGAACCTCACTAATGGAGGAGCTGAACCACATTAACGAGGAGTTAAACATACTTAAACAGTCCAATGAACCAGTTTGCCCAGTTTGCAAAAGGCCGCTCAACCCCGATGATAGGGAGAGGATAATTAAGGAGAATACGGAGAGGGTGAGGAGGATTAAGGAGGAGTTAAGTGTTATCAATTCAAGGCTGATGGATTACGATAACCTTAAGGAGGTTGAGGAGGACCTAAGGGGTAAGCTAGCCCAGGTTAAGGTGGCTGAGGAGAGGATACCCACCCTGGAGTCTAGGCTTAGGGAGCTGAGAGGTAGGTTAACTGAGCTTAACGGGGAGTTGGAGGCCATTAGGGGTGAGGTTAGGGAGCTGGCTAGGCTAAGGGAGGAGTACAACAGCGCTAATGCTAAGCTTAGGCAGTTAAGGGACCTGTTAAAGAGCCTTGAGGGGCTTCAGGAGGAGTACCTTAGGATTAACGCCGAGTTGGCTAAAAACCCTGAGGCGGAGTTGAGTAGCCTACTCAGCAATAGGTCAAGGATTGAGGCCAGGATCAGTGAACTGGAGGATGAGGCTAAGAGGCTTAGCGGTGAGTTGGCTAGGCTAAACAGCATCGAGGAGTTGATTAATAAGGTTGAGAACGAGGTTAAGGAGTTAAGGGCCAGGCTTGAGCAGGGTAAGGGTAGCCTAAACCAGTTGATAAGCAGCATAGGGGAGATGGAGAATGAGACTAAGCGAATAGGGGAGTTGATAAGTAGGAGGAGCGAGAGGCTTAGGTTCATTAGGGGTAAGCTACAGGAGGTTACCAAACTGGCCGCCGCCATTGAGGACGCTAAGCCAGCCTTAAGGAGGGCCCTCCTAAACGCCATAAACGAGGAGTTAAGGGACACATTCAAGGTGCTTAGGCACAAGGAATCGCTTGTGGAGATTTACGTGACAGAGGATTACGAGGTCATGGTTAAGAGGAGTGATGGCAGGGAGTTGCCAGTCAACATGCTATCCATGGGTGAGAGGAACCTAGTGGCCCTGGTTCTCAGATTCGCACTATCGAAGGCGCTCCTCGGTGATATACCGATAATGCTCCTCGACGAACCCACGGAACACCTCGACTCTGAGCATAGGAGGAGGGTGTCAAACTGGCTGAGGGACCTATCCGAGGTCGTGGATACCCTGATAGTCACCTCCCACGTGGATGCCTTCGAGAACACAGCCGACAATGTGATAAGGGTTGAGGTGGTTAACCCGAGGGGAGAGTCCATAGCCTACAATGCCTAACTGCCAATAGCCGCCTTAACAGGTAATACTGCGCATCCGCGTTTAAGTATATATTTAATGTATTGAAATATAAACTATATTTATAACAATAGATTTAAAAGATTGAGCGAGCCTAAGGCATGATGGCCAACTGCACGGTAAGGTTCATGCTGGGTAACCACGCAGTAGCCCACGCCGCCCTAGAGGCTGGTGTCGCCGTGGCTGCTGGTTACCCAGGCACGCCAAGCAGCGAGATTATTGAGTACATTTTTGAACACGCTGGGGAGACTGGGACCTACGTCGAGTGGTCGAGTAATGAGAAGGTTGCCTTCGAGGTTGCCTATGGGGCAGCCTTAGCCGGGGCCAGGGCCCTAGTCAGCATGAAGCACGTTGGGTTGAACGTAGCCATGGACCCCCTCATGTCGAGCGCCTACACGGGGGTTAGGAATAGCCTGCTGATTATAACTGCCGATGACCCGGGCATGTGGTCAAGCCAGAATGAGCAGGACAACAGGTGGGTTG
Source organism: Caldivirga sp. (assembly GCA_028275645.1). Lineage (GTDB taxonomy): Archaea > Thermoproteota > Thermoprotei > Thermoproteales > Thermocladiaceae > Caldivirga. The sequence continues at coordinate 5,174 of JAPWUH010000030.1, read as the reverse complement.
GCCTACACTCCCGCATACCAGTCTTCGAACCTTACAACCCCCAGAACGCTGCGGACTTAGTTAAGTTATCAATGGACTTCAGTAGTAGGCTCAACCACCCAGTCATAATGAGGCTGGTTACTAGGGTTTCCCACGTTAGGGAGCCTGTTAAGGTGTGTGGATTCGGTAAGCCAATATTCGCCAGCGGCTATGTGAAGGACCCAGCCCACCACGCCCTGGTACCGGCCAATGCCAGGTTGCTTAAGGGGGAACTTGTTAAACGTTGGGAGGAGGTTAAGGCGCTTGTTGAAGACCTACCCCACGAATACGTTGATGATGGGAGTACCCTCATCATTACCAGTGGAGTTGCGTATAGGTACGTTAAGGAGGCCCTCGAGGACCTTGAGGTTAAGGCCAGTATCCTTAACCTAGTGTCGCCGGTACCAGTGCCCAGGAAGTTGATAGCTAATGCAGCCTCTAAGGCCGATAAGGTCATTGTTGTTGAGGAGGGTGACCCGGTGGTTGAGTTTCAGGTTAAGGAGGCCCTCTTCGACGAGGGGGTTAGGGTTCCAGTTTACGGCAAGGCGGAGGGGTTATTCACCATGGTGGGCGAGTTAACGCTAATTAACGTTGAGGAGGGTATAGCTAAGGTTCTCGGTGTTGATACAGGAAGGGTGGTTAACCATCAGCAAGCTGTCAACGCACCCCCACGCCCACCCGTATTCTGCCCAGGCTGCCCCCACGCAGCCTCCTTCTACGAGTTGAAGATCGCAACAGCAATGGCTAGGGTTAAGCCAGTGTTCAGCGGCGACATAGGCTGCTACTCCCTTGGCATAAACCCGCCATTTAACGAGCAGGACCTTTTAACAAACATGGGTAGCTCAATAGGGTTAGGCATGGGTGTGCTTAGGGGTACTGGGGGTAGGCAATTCATCGTGGCCGTGATAGGGGACTCAACCTTCTTCCACGCTGGGCTACCGGCCCTGGTGGATGCTGTTTACAATAAGGCACCCATGCTCATTGTGGTGCTTGACAACAGGTACACGGCCATGACTGGGGGTCAACCAAGCCCAACGCAGGTCATCGACATAGGCGCTGTGGCTAGGGCTATTGGGGTTAAGCACGTCTACACAGTGGACCCATTCAACGTTAATGAGGCTAAGGAGACCCTTAGGGATGCTATTGAGAAGGTTAAGGGTGGTGAACTGGCCGTGGTGGTTATGAGGAGGGCGTGCGCCCTGGAGGCGGTTAGGGGCCGTGGGGCATTGGTGGTTAAGTATACCGTTGATGCGGATGCCTGTAGGGCATGCGGCATATGCTACAACCTACTGGCCTGCCCAGCAATAACTAGGCTCAACAATGGCAAGGCCGCCATAGACCAGGCAGCGTGCGTGGGCTGTTCAGTATGCGCCCAGGTTTGCCCATACGGCGCAATAAAGCCCCTCGGTGAACCCAGTGGGTGGCTTAGTAAGTGGGGTGAGCTCTAATGAAGCTGAACATTTACCTAACCGGGGTTGGGGGACAGGGGTTAATAACCTTCGCCTCCGTCATTGGCCAGGCGGCGGTGGACTCGGGGCTTAGGGTGACTGTGGCTGAGACCCATGGGTTGAGTCAGAGGGGTGGGGCAGTGGACGTACATGTCAGGGTTGGTGAAGCCCACTCACCCCTAATACCGATGGGTGGGGCTGATGTGGTGGTTGCCTTCGAGTTGATTGAGGCGCTCAGGGCACTCCCATACACCAACCCAGGTACTGTGCTTATAGCCAACAGAAGACTGATACCACCAGCCTTCAGGGGTAGGCTGCCTAAACCCGAGGATGTGGAGGCTGAGATCAAGGGTAGGGTGGCGTGGGCTCACTTCATAAACGCCTACGACTACGCCGTTAAGTTAGGTAACCCAATCTTCGAGAACATGGTGATGCTTGGGGCTTTATTCGCGTTAACCAGGGTTAGGGAGTTGATAAGCATGGATGCCGTCGAAGGGGCTATAGTTAAGGTCATAGGTAAGGCGGTTCAAGAGAACCTGAAGGCCTTTAGACTAGGTTACAGCGTCACCTCGGCTAGGCTCTGAACTTCAGTTAAGTGGTGTGTAGCGTGCAAACCATTATAAACAGGTTGAGGACTGTTAAATTATGGAGCCTGTGGGAGGTAAGGGTATTGAGGATATTAGGAACCTGTACCTGAAGTTGAACAGCATGTTTTACAAGTACAGTAACGAGGTTACCGGCATCTTAATGTCAACCCTGGCCAGGGAGAACTACCTACTCATAGGGCCGCCTGGAACCGCTAAGACAACCTTAGTCTACGTGCTTTCTAAGCTACTTAACGCTAAGTGGTTTTACAGGCAGTTGACGAAGTTCATGGACCTCGAGGAGATACTTGGGCCCATAGATGTGGCTAAGCTGCTTGAGGGTAAGGTTGAGAGGATTTACGCCAATTCAATAGTTGAGAGTGACTTCGCTCTGCTCGACGAGATATTCAATGCCTCAAGCGCAATACTGAACACACTCCTTTCATTACTTAACGAGAGGGTTGTTTACGATGGGGATAAGATAATCCCAGTCAAGACCTGGACGGTCTTCGGCAGCAGTAATAGGATTCCAGAGGAGGAGGAGTTGCAGGCCCTCTACGATAGATTCCCCCTAAGGACCTTTACAGAGTACGCATCACCTGAGGACACGGAGACTCTACTAACAAAGGGTTGGTACCTGCGTAGAGAGACGGAGAGGCTAACCCCCATGGCTACCATGGAGTTGATTAGGAACACGTACAATGAGTTGGTTACGCACCTCTATGAGAACATAAACGACATAGCCAAGGTGGTTTCACCGATAATAGCCGACTTCGTTGAGCACATCTCCATAAGCAACAGGACCAGGATAAAGGTGCCCCTCTACGCCCTAGCCTACTTAATTATCCAGGGGTTCCCCCTGAGCCAGGTCAACGCCACCATGCTTAGGGTTGCCGTTATGAAGGTTGCCCGCTACCTAGTCCACGACAAGGATCAGTTGAACGAGTACGAAGCCTTCTTAACAGCCCACCTACCCGATGAATTACTTAAGGTGAGTGACCTGGTCAGTGAGGCTAAGGCCCTCGTCAACAATAACATGATTAATGAGGCAGCCCAGAAGATTAAGGAGGCTGAGGAGACCCTTAACAGGCTTAAGACTAAGTGGGATAGGTCACTGCTTAGCCTATACATGAGTGAAATAGAGGAGACGGATTACCTAATACAGAGGTTGAAGGGTGCCATATATGGGTCAGAGCAGTGAGGAGGAATATGGCATACTCCTCAACGTGGACTACGGGGAGGAGTTAACCCGCTATAGGCTTAGGGAGGTTTTCCTAATGGCCAGGCGCCACATGGTGCCTAACCTGGAGAAGGTTAAGAACTACATACTGGCCGACTCATTTTACATACACTACAGGCAACCCATATTGAGGGGTGGTGTTGATAACGACAAGTATAGGGCCCTGTGGAGGTTGATAGTGAGCAATTACATTAACAGTGAGCAGTACGCCGAGGTGTCTAGGTTAACTAGGCTTAATGGGAGGTTGTCAAGGATCATGGCCGTTAAGCTACTTAGAATATACGTCAACATGCTTAATAGGATTGAGCGCAATGAGAGACTGTCCAATGCACTTAAGGATGTGTCAAATGGGTCGTCGCAGTTGTCTAAGGAGAGTAGGAACATGTTGGATAGGGAGATTAAGTCATTGATATCCTTCTACATGGGCAACATGAAGAAGATTAACGACACCATTAACAAGGTTCGCTCCATTTTAGGCCCAGCCATAGGGCATGAGGTGGCTGAGCTAATACTGGACACGGACGTAGACCCATATAGGGCTAGGCTCGTTAATATGCTTAACTCGCTCCTTAGGCTTGTCGTGGAGTCAAGCCGCATGTATGATGAGGGGCTGCTTAATGAGACCCTTGACAAGGGTGTTGTGACTGGGATAAAGAGGATGAGTAGGGTTAATGAGGTTAAGGACCTGACGCCCATCAATAGGGCACTGGCCAGGTTCGTTAAGCCAATATACGCCTACAAGTTAGCTACCGGGAGCTTGACGGTTAAGGAGAGGAGGATGATGAGGAAGCCCAAGATTTACCTTGTCATTGATAAGAGTGGGAGCATGTTCTACACGGTTATGAATAACATATTTGAGTACAGTAACGTGAGTAAGATAACCTGGGCGGCGGCGCTGGCCATAGTCATGATCATGAAGGGTCATGAGGTTGTGGCCAGGTTCTTTGACCAGCAGATTTACCAGTTAATGACGAATAAGAGGGACATTGTGAAGACACTCCTATCCCTAGTACCACTGGGCGGCACAAACATAACCTCAGCCATTAGGGCGGCTTATGAGGATGCCCGCAGGAACCCAGCCCTGAGGAACTATAAACTGGTTTTGATAACGGATGGTGAGGATGATGAACTGGACCTGGCGCTCATTAAGCAGGGCCTATCGGGCTTCAGCGACTATAGAATCATCCTGATTGGTAATGAGCGCTCGGCGCTGGAAACACTTGGGCCAAAGGTAACCAAGATACATAACCTGAACGCCAGGTCTCTAATCAACGTCTTGAGGAGGCTATAACCCTTACAGCGCCGACAGCCTTCTCAACAGATTTGCCATCCTCTCCACGCCCTCCCTAAGCCTATCCACGGTTTCCCTGGTGAAGTTAATCCTAACGTGGTTAACCCCACCGTCACCGAAGGCTGAACCTGGGACAACGCCGACGTGCTCCTCCCTAAGCAGCCTCAGTGAAAACTCCAGGTCATTAATCCCAGCCCTCCTTAGGTAACTTGATAGGTCTGGGAATATGAAGAGCCCAGCCCTAGGCTTCATAACCCTCGCATCCGGTAGCAAAGTCCTGAGGCTATCGTAAACAGCATCCCTCCTCTCCCTGAAGACAGGTATCACCTCCTTTATGAAATCTGCCTTGTACCTGCGCAGGTAGAGGAGGCCGATGTATTGGGCTGGGGTTGGTGGGTTAATGTTGATGTACTGCTTAACCCTGTTAAACACCTCCAGCACCTGCTCATCAGCCACCACGAAGCCCAGCCTCCAGCCTGGTAGTGCAGGGTCCTTTGAGAAGGTGTTCAACGCCACGACGTTATGAGTGTCGTACCTTAGGGCGTAGGTGTGCTCACCCTCGTAGTAGAGGTGCCTATAGGCCTCGTCATACA